>JBAXFZ010000391.1:0-4227 GCA_037139685.1 Bacteroidota bacterium | reverse complement strand
GGTGTTCCCGCGTTGGAGCGGATTACCAGTATCATGAACGAGGTGTAGCCGGTCAGGAGAAAGGCGACGCAAAGGATAAGCGTATTGAGGACCGGTTTGCCCTTTTTGCGGGTATACCACAGTCCCCATATGATCATCCCGATGAATATGATAAAATAGATGATCATCCCGGTATTGAAAGGCATTCCGAAGCCGTTTGTGAAAAGCAGTTCGAATTTGCCTGCCAGTTGCGGGATCCCGGGGATCAGGAAATACATGATGAATGCCAGTACGACGAAAGAGACCAGCAGGTTGAGGAACATGCCCAGCCTGGTAACTTTGAATTTCTTGAAATAAAAGACAAAGGCAAGGGCGGGGATGGTCAGCAGGTTCAGCAGGTGCACGCCGATTGAAAGGCCGATCATGAAGGCAATAAAAATAAGCCATTTGTAATGGTGCTTCTCATTGGCCACCTGTTCCCATTTAAAGATGGCCCAGACCACGATGGCCGTGCAGAAGAGCGACATGGCAAAGACATTGGCCTCGACGGCCGAAAACCAGAAGGAGTCGGAAAAGGTAAAGGTCAGCGCCCCGACAACCCCGGCCGAAAGGATCTTCCACATCTGTGCCGGGGTCATATCATCCTTAGGGGATACGATCCTGCGTGCCATCATGGTGATGGTCCAGAAGAGGAAAAGAATTGTAAAGGCACTCGACAGCGCCGAAACCATGTTGATCATAAAGGCTACTCTCGCCGTGTTCCCGAAGGCAAAAAGGGAAAAGATCCTTGCCAGGAGCCCAAAAGTGGGTGCCCCGGGAGGATGCCCGATCTGAAGCTTATAGGCGGTTGAAATGTGTTCGCCAGGATCCCACCAGCTAACCGTGGGTTCCAGTGTGAGAATGTAAGTAAGAGCAGCAATGCCGAAAACAACCCACCCGGTGATGTTGTTTAATTTTTTGAATTTTTCCATGCAGATGAATTGATAAAGCGTTTAAGTTTTAGTGGCGGATTAATGCCTTAGTTTTCGGGCACTGTGATTTTTTCAAACTGGTTGTGGATAAACAGAATGGAGACACCAAACAGGACAGCAACCACTATCAGGATCGTATTCAGTAAACCATCGATGCCAAAGGAGAGTTTTATGAGAATGGTCGATATGATGAACCCTGAATTCCTGATGACCTTGTTGAATTTGTCGGTGAATAAAAAGGAGATGAGAAGCAATAACACATCCGTTAGGATCAATATTGTGAAGAAGTCATTAAAAAATATTGAATTGATATCTTTCAGGGAATCCACCATGTGGCCGATCGTGAAGAAACTCCCGTGAATCCATCGCCCCAGCCCGTGGATTGCCAGGATTAAGAATACAGGGATCAAACACATGGCAATGATATTCTTCATGGTGATGAACTTCACGATTTCAAACGACAGCTGGCTGGTTTTGTGCGTTTCCCTGCCTTTTTGTTCATTGAGCCGGTAGAAAACGAAGATCACGATAAACAGCACCAGCGTTGCAACCAGGTCATAGGTGAATTTGAGATCGCTGACCACGTTAAACCAGTCGGGGGTGAATTTCAGGTTGGCAAGGTCTTTGAATATCCTCCTGATCACGATCAGGGTGATAATTTCATATTGTTTCCCGATGTAAATGGTGGTTGATTTTGGCAGGTAATAAACCAGCAGGTAGACTTCGTAAATCAGGATAAATGAAAATGGGGTGTAGATCGCTGCGATCGGGTTCCTGAAGATTTCAGAATATTCGCCGAGCTGCAGCAGGTTTAAATTCACCAGGGCCACAAGCAACAAATGAACGATGAAGCTGATAATCGCGACAGAAATGATGACCACCTCGCTTTTTTCCTTTACCCTCTCCGACAGGAGTCTTGAATAAAAGAGGTTGAAGATTTTTTCGCTTTTTTTCATTTTTTACCTATTGGTAAAGGCTGGCATGGTTTCGGGCTAAGTGATCCTGTTAAAAAGCGGGTCAGATGACCTGTCAGGGCCGCGTGCCGCCCTTCACGAATATCCGGCCAAGGAATACCTTCATATCATTCCACGAAGCCTTGTCTGCCACGGCATTGTATTCAATCGGGAGGTTAAACTCCTTGCCGTTCTTAGTTGCATCGGGATTTGTAAAGGCATGGGTTGCACCTGCATAAACCTTGATGGTGTAATCAGCCCCGATCGAATCAAGACTGTGCTTCAGCGCATCAATATCATGCTGCGGGACAAACTTGTCGCTTCCCCCGTGACAAACCAGGATTTTGGACTGCAGGAGTTTTTTATCGGCCGGGAGCCCTCCGAGGCCGCCGTGGAAGCTTACCACCCCTTTAAGCGGGGCGCCGAGTTTGGCAGCGTTGAGGACAATGAAGCCTCCAAAGCAATAACCGATGGCAGCTATACTGGCGGGGTCAACCTGCGGGTACCCTGCAATTTTCAGTATTGCAGCATCCAGCAGGACCCTGGCCATTTTGGGGTCTTTGTAAAACGGACTGGTAAACTCCTGGGCCTCTTTTGGATTGGCGGCAGTTTTTCCATCCCCGAACATATCGACAGCCATGGCAAAATAACCCAGCTCCGCCAGCATGCGGGCACGCATCCTGGCATAATCGTTCAACCCCCACCATTCGTGGACGATCAGGATTACCGGCCTTTTTCCTTTAATGCTCTCGTCATAGGCCACAAACCCCTTCAGGGATATCCCCCCCGATTTGTAAGTAACTGTTTCTTCTTTGATTGATGAGGCAAGGCTTTTTGAATGAACCATGGAGGCGAGTGTAAGGATGGCGGTTAAAATAAATAAATTTTTACCAATATATCTGGTCATCATAATTTCGTATTTATTACTGTGTAAATTATCAGGAAAATGACTGCGAAACTGTTCGGCGGCAGTGGCCCCTTGTAAAACAAACGAATATAGGCCCCTGGTGCAAAACCAGGACAAAAGTACAATGAAAATGAGGTTGAGATTATCTTAATGGGTAAATCTTTTTTTGGCGGCGAAGATTTGGTTGAAAAGGGAGGGTGTTGAGGAGCCAAAAATGGCCGTAAGATTTGCATTTGACCGTACATAATACTTTTTGGATCCCTCGTCCATGGCCCCGTTCACCTCGATAGGCCGAAGGTTGTTGCCCTCTATTTTCAGTGAATAACGGTAAACCGGGAAAATCGCCCCCTCGTCTGCAAATTCGCTTCCCATGGTATTGGCAATGGAACCCAGGTAGGAGGTGGTCGCAGCCGAATCGGCAGGCTGATCGTTGATTGTCCACTTTGTGCCATTTTTGGCGAGGACGAACGAACTGTCGCCGGGATAGACGAATGTCAGCTTCGTGACCAGGTTTTTGTCGAATTTAAAGACCAGCCTGTTCCTGTATTGCGAAGGGTTGTCGGAAAACATCATCGACAAAAATCCATCCACCACGTAAACCCGCTCGTCGCCCTCGACCCTGATGTGCGATTTGACCGACATGCCGCGGTTTCCCCCGTAGTTCTGGCTGTTCCTGTCCTGCGAAAACGAGATCTTCCCGGTTCTGAAATCGGCAACTACCCTGGTTCCCTGTTCAACAACCACCCGGGTCCCGGCCGAATCGGTTATTTCAAAACTTTTCCAGCTCGATTTGTCGGTTCCGGATACCCTTTCGGGGGTGATATGGGAGAGCGACTGCAGGATGTTCCTGATAATGGAAGAGTCGGCAGGGAAATGTTTCTTCTGGCTGAGAACTTCCCATCCGCTGCTTGTCTTGCTGAGTTTCAACGGGTCTTTGCCCTTCCCTTTCGGGTAAATGGTGATGGAGGAAACGGCGGCGGAGTCAACCGAGAAAAGCTCCTTCTTAAAAGTTCGCTCTCCCCTGTGGTTGTCGTAAACAATCATGATGACAGCCATAGTTGCCAGTACCGCAAAGAGGATCAGCAGGGTCTTGTTGGTGATTTTCCTGAACATGGTAAATTCTCCCTAATTTTCTGTTTATCAGATATGTTTTAATACTCCTGTTTTTATTGCAGGTCAGATATAGTTTTCATCCATCCGCTTCATCCGCAGGTTCCTGCGGTACTGCCAGCGGAAAAAGCCAAAGCCGATGATAAGCATGATGGGCAACAGGAAATTGAGGTATTTCAGCAGCGCTTTTTTCCCGTCATCCATCTGGTCGAGGGGTCTCGAACTGACCTCTTTTGTCCTGAGTTCGATCAGCCCGGTATCATCCGAAAGCCAGTCGATGCCGTTTACCATGAAGTTCACGTTGTCG
>JBAXFZ010000390.1:0-4240 GCA_037139685.1 Bacteroidota bacterium | reverse complement strand
CAGCGCAAGTTCAATACCCAGTGTGTTTTCCAGTGCCTCGTGCCCCGACAACGCCTGTATGAGGTTGACCTTTAATTTCCTTGTGATGCTTTCAAGGAAGGCCAGATTTTCCTCCGAATCATCAACAATAAGCAGGTTTGGAATGTTCTTCATGGTATTTCATATGATAATATTTTTTTTTCGGGCCATATGGAACAACCATAAATTATCATTCCCGGTTTGCATGAACGTAGTTCAAATGGTAATTTCATGATATTTTGAAATTTTTTACTGAGCCGGATGTGCCATTTCCCGATTTGCACTTTGCACTTTGCACTTTGCACTTTGCATTTTACATTTTCAAACTTTCCCCGGCAAACTAATATAAAAGGTGCTTCCCCGGCCCACTTCGCTTTCAACCCGCAGCCTGCCGCTGTGTTTTTCGATCAGGTCATTGCAGATAAGCAGTCCCAGCCCTGAACTGTGTTCGCCCTCAGTCCCTTTGCGGCTGGTCTGTACGTCAAGCCTGAACAATGAATCGATCATCGCCTGGGTCATCCCGATACCTGTATCTTTTACGCTGAGTTCGACGAAAGAGGGATCGGTCGTGTCGGCTGAAATGCAGATCGTTCCTCCCCTGGGTGTGAATTTCACTGCATTGGAGACGATGTTGCGGATAACGGCCTGAAGCACGTTGGTGTCGGTGAAAACGATAAGGTCGCCGGGGATATCAACGATCAGCTCAATTTCCTTGATCATTGCCGGTTCCCGGGCCATCGAAAGGCTGTCGTTAACGATGGGAAGCAGGGGGATTTCCTCAGGGTTAAAGGGCATTAATCCCTGTTGAATCCTCGCCCAATCCAGCAGGTTCTCAAGCAGGTTGAAAAGGTTGGTAGCCGAGTTTTTCATGCTGAGTGCGATACCCTGAATCTCCTCGGAGGTCAGCGAAGGCAGATCCTCGACCATGATCCTCGTTAAGCCCAGGAATGCATTGAAGGGGCTGCGCAGGTCATGGGCAAGAATGGAGAAGAATTTGTCCTTTTCGGCATTTGCCGCCATCAATTGCTGGTTTTTGAGCTTTAACTCTGCTTCAACCAGTTTCCGCTTTGAAATATCGGTAATGGTCCCGATGAGCCTTACCGGCTGATCCTGCTGATCGAGTTCCAGCTGCCCCAACCCGTGCACCCAGCACTCCTGGCCGTTGTCCTGCCTGACGATTTTGTATTCTTTGTCAAATTTGCTGTGTTTCCCTATAACTTCCATCAAAACATAATCCCGCATGATCTCGCGCCAGGCCGGATGAATCAGCTGGGCCCAGCCTTCAAACGACCGGGTGTACTTTTCATCTATTCCGAAAATATCGTCCAGTATCTTTGAACTTATCCATAATCCTTCCGACAGGTCCCAAATATAGCTTCCCAGCCTGGCAACCTCCTGTGATTCACGCAGCATCCGTTCACTTTCACGAAGCTTGATCTCGGCCTGCTTGCTACCCGTGATATCAACCATTGTCAGGAGGCAGTGTCCCTTGGTTTCGGACAGTGAGCCTGCAAGATGGAGACAGGTAAGGCTGCTGTTTGTCATGATTACCTCGCAGGTCTGGTTTATTCTGTGGTTGAATATTTTCTGAAGGAACTGGTTGAAAACAGGTTTTGATTCCCCTGCAATATAGAAGGAAAACTGGCTGTGTTTCAGCCGGGTCCGGTCCTTTTCAAGCATCTGGGAGGCACACAGGTTCAGCTCAATTATTTCGCCCTTTTCCGACAATGACATATAACCCAAAGGTGCAAAATCGTAAAGTTCGGCATACTTGTCGGCTGCCACCTCGGCCTCAGCCCATGAATGGCGAAGCTCCTCGTTTTGCAATTCAAGCTCGGCCTGGTGTACTTCAAGTTCGTGGATGAGCCGGGTGGCTTCAGATACCGAAATTTGCGCTGCAGCGGCAGCCGGCCTCCTGCTGACCAGTTCTTCGGCCCGCTGGCGCAGGATTTCAGGATCCGTTCTGTGATCTGTTTTCATTTGGAATGGGTTTATTCGTTGGCTTTTTTCACCTCGCGAAGCGCTGTATTTGCCTCCTTCAGTTGTATTTCCAGTTTCTTGGCAATGGTAATATCGGTAAATGTAAGCACCAGCCCGTCGATCCGGTCGTCGAGGGTGCGGTAGGGCATGATCCTGACCGTAAACCACCTTCCGTCGTTGGTTGCGGTTGCCGTTTCGACCGAAATGAGGGTTTTGATCACCTTCCGGGCGTCGGTTCCGATTTCAGGGTACCGGAGATCGGTGACAAGGTCGGTAAATGGCCGGCCCACATCTGAAACCCTGAGTTTTACGATCCTGGTAACATGGTCGGTAAACCTGCGGACGTTCAGATCCTTGTCAAGGAACAGGGTGGCGATTTCGGTGCTGTTAAGCAGGTTCTTCATGTCGTCGTTTGCCTGTATAAAATCATTGACTTTGCTCTGCAGTTCGAGGTTGACCGTTTGAAGCTCTTCGTTAAGGCTTTGCATTTCTTCCTTCGAAGTAGTGAGCTCCTCGTTGGTTGATTGCAACTCTTCGTTGGTTGATTGCAACTCCTCATTGGTCGATTTCAGCTCCTCCTGCGAAGTCTGCATCTCCTCCCGGGTGCTTTGCAGTTCCTCATAAATTCGTTGCAATTCAAGTTCCAGTTCCCTTTGGCGTGCTGTCTGCCTCCCTTTACCTGGTTTCTGGGGCTGCCCCTCGGGTTCAGCCAGGACCGGAATATCATTGAAAACCAACATGACCATCCCTTTGATCGCCTCCGGATTTTCGATACGCTGAATGGTAATATTTACATACTGGGTTCCGCCATTCGTCCCGATTTTAATATTTCTAAGGTGTAATGGTTCATAATTTTGCATCACCTTGCGGAAAGCGCCGGGTAATTCATTCCGCAAACCTTCGCGTGCCATCACAAAAATATTCCAGTTTGCCTTGCCGGCAACAGGTTCCAGGTATTTCCCGGTTCGGCCGGTAATATAGAGAATGTCGCCGTTGGTGTTGACCAGTACGCTGGCGGTGGCAAAACGCTGGAGCAGGATCTGGTCGGCCAGCGATTGCAGTGTGTCGGAATTTTTTGGTTCCATTTTAACCTCGGTTGCTGTTAGCCTTGTTCGTGAGAAGGAGCTTGGAAAATCGATGAGTTCGGGGGGCAGCTGAATGATGCTGCGCCTGAAAATTTTATTCCTGGAGTCAAGCTCTTCAAATCCCTCCTTAAGGGTTCCCAGGGTCTCGGCCGTGCCAAGCACCATCACCCCACCCGGGTTCAGACTGTAATGAAAGAGGGCCAGCAGTTTTCGCTGTAATTCCGGCTCCATGTAGATCATCATATTGCGGCAGGTCAGGATGTCAAGTTTGGTAAAGGGAGGGTCCTTTATTACGTTTTGCGGCGCAAATACCACCATTTCACGGATATTTGTGGAAACCCTGTACCCTTCGTCACCGACAGGGGTAAAGTACCTTGATAACCTTTCAGGCGAAATATCGGCAGAGATGTTGCTTGGAAAAAAACCCTTACGGGCTAACTCAACCACATCGGGATCGATATCGGTGGCGAAGATCTGGATGGTAATTTTTTTCCGGGGTGAAACCTTTTCCATTGCCTCGGAGAAGATGATGGCAAGCGAATAGGCCTCTTCGCCGGTCGAGCAGCCCGTCACCCAGGCCCGCAGGAGGTGCCCGTCGGGCAGGTCGTTAAGCAGGGCGGGCAGGACGGTCTCTCTCAGTATTTCCCACATGGCGTTGTCGCGGAAAAAACTGGTAACCCCGATCAGCAACTCTTTGAAAAGAATATCCACCTCGGCGGGATTTTCCTGTAAAAAGCGGACATAGTTGTGGATTTTGTCAATCTGGTGAACGCCTTTACGCCTTTCGATCCGGCGAAACAGGGTGTTTTTCTTATACAGTGAGAAATCGTGACCCGATTGTTCACGCAGCAGCAGGATGATTTTCTCGAGGTTGCTTTTGTTATGGATGGTTATTTCAGGATCTGGTTTAAGAGCGGGGGTAAACTTCAGGACATTGATCAGCCGGGAAGGCAATTCCTCTGCAGGGGCTATGATATCGGCGATAACCGATTCGATGGCGCTTCGCGGCATCCCGTCGAATTTTGCCGAAGCGGGATCCTGTACCAGCACAACCCCGTTTTTTTCTTTGATGGCCTTCAGGCCGAGGCTGCCGTCGGAACCCATCCCCGAAAGCACGATAGCGATTCTTTTTTCATGCATATCGTCGGCCAGGGAGC
>JBAXFZ010000389.1:0-4253 GCA_037139685.1 Bacteroidota bacterium | reverse complement strand
AGGATCATGGCACATGTGGTTTTTCGGGGGAAGCTACGGTTCGCGCCCCTTTGTTGAATATTACGCCCTCTTTACCATCGGTTTCTGCCATATACTGAACGAAACAGCCAGGCTGAGAAACCTGTTTGCCAGGTTGCTGGTGATGGTGCTGATGGTCATTTTCAGCTATTATAACCTTCGCCTGATCTATCACCCCACATGGTACACCGGTTCGGTATGGGACTGGGATAGTTATAAAACCCGTCTTGACCAGGCCGGGATTCTCCATTTTTCCAAGGAGACCTATACCTGGATCAACGATTGCGAGAACATCTCCTTTGAACCGGCCGTGGTGAAATCGAACCTGGCCTGCCGCTCGCAAAACCTGTCGGCCATGGTGGATTCGCGCTACGAATATTGCGGCATTTACAACCACCCAATGACCGGGATCCTCGACCATAATGTCAACCGCATCACCGCCACGCTGTGGATAAACCCCGTTGCCCGCCCGCTCCTCAATACCGTCCTGGTTGCCTCGGTCGAAGACGGCAGCCACCATCCATGGTTTTACAAACGCATTCCCCTGAATCAACCAGGTTCTAAAGCCGGTGGCTGGAGTGAAGTAACGATGTCATTTCCCGTTCCCCTGTGGCTCAACGAACCCGGCTCCCGGGTAAGTTTTTATATCTGGAACCTCGACAGGAGAACATTTTTCATGGATGACATCCGGATTAAGTTCGAGTAATCTGTTTTCTGGAAGGATCGGAAATCCCGTTTCCCGCTGCCGGAAATTATTGATAAATTGTTTTTACCTTTGAATCCGTTAACGATCCTGTCATTCCTTGAAAAACATCGCCGCTCATCCATATTTCAGGGTTTCCCTCTCCATTGCAGCAGCCCTGGTATTACTCGGACTGTTTGTATTATGGAACGACTTCGATCATGCCCGCAGGCTGAAACTAAGCCGCGAACTGGGCGATATACATGAAAGGGAGCATATTGCCGACACGGCAGGCGCCTCCTTTAAACGCCTGGCCTTCTACGATTTTGAATCGGGCAATGCCGCCGATACGGCCTCGCACCTGGCGGCCAGGGGCCACGGGGGCAGGCAGTCGCTGGAATTGAGCTCCCGGGTTCCCTTTTCCCCCGGGTTGTGGGTCAGGTTTAAAGATCTCAACCCCGGCGACTCCACCTGGATCCGCGCCACAGGTTATGTGTGGTTCACCTGCCCGCCGGCCGAAGCGAAATGCAGCCTGGTTGCCACCTGCAACCACAAGGGGGTCAACTTCAAGTATTTGTTCATTGCCGTTGAAAAGGAGAATTTCAAGCCTGGCCAATGGAACCGGGTTACAATCGATTATCATGTTCCACAGCCACCCGACCGCGAAGATGTGGTGCAGGCCTATTTCTGGTACAGGGGGAGCGGTGAGATGCTGGTGGATGATATAGATATTGAGGTGGTCAAATGGCAATAAAAAGTGCATGCCACCGCTAAGCGCACTAAGTTCACCAAGAGGCACTAAGAGGTTATATGAATTCTAATGACGTTTGACTTTGAATAAATTGAAAATCACCGGGAACTGGTTTTTTTATACCCTGTTTTGTGCTTCGCTGGCACTCACCTGGTTTTTCCACAAGGATGCCACCCGCTTTGCCGACAGGAACGGGCTCTGGTCCGACCGTGCCGGGTATTACATCTACCTGCCTGCCACCTTTTTCTACCATTTCGACACCCACAGGATGCCGGTCGACCTGGATATCATTACCGGCGGTGGTTTCAGCATCGACACGGTGAAAAATAAAATCGACACCAAATATACCTACGGCGTATCGCTGATGGTTTCGCCCTTTTTTCTCACGGCCGGCCTGGTTTCACGCATCGGGGGATTCGGCGACGAAAACGGCTTCTCAATGCTCTATATGCGCATGATGGGCCTTGCAGCAGTGATCTACCTGCTGCTGGGGCTCTGGTTCCTGAAGAAGTTCCTTGATTTTTACTTCCCCCCGCAGTTGAGCCTGTTGGTCATTACCCTTCTGTTCCTGGGAACCAACCTCTTTTTTTATTCCGTCATCGACGGGATGATGTCGCATGTATTCTCCTTCTTCCTCTTTGCACTGTTCCTTTATGCCATCAAAAGGTACCAGGCTTCACAAAGTTATTCCTGGTTCATCCTGCTCAGCATCACCCTTTCGCTGGCAATCCTGGTCCGCCCGACCAACATCATCGCGGGGATCCTCTTTTTCACCTGGGATGCAGCGGGAGTTGCCGGGTTTTCAGGGCGCATCAGGCAGTTCCTGAAACCTTCACGCATACTGGTTTTCCTGGCTATCCTCTTCGTTACCTTTATGCCTCAGCTAATATACTGGCGGTATCTCTCGGGCCACTGGCTCCATTTTTCGTACGGCAATGAAGGATTTGCCAACCTGCCAAGCCCGAGGTTCGCAGAGGTGCTCTTCTCCCCGGTGAATGGTCTGTTTCCCTACGTTCCCCTGGCTTTGTTCTTCGTGGCAGGCATCGGGATGATGCTGTTCCGGAAAAGGGCCAACGGCTGGCCGGTTGCCCTGGTTTTCTTGCTGGTGACCACGGTATGCGCTTCATGGAAAATGTGGTACTTCGGCTGCAGCCTCGGACAGCGGTCATTCATTGAATATTACGCTATACTGGCCGTTCCGTTCGGATATTTTCTTACCTGGCTGTTCAGCCTGCGTAAAATAATGGTGAGTACCCTGCTCTTCTTTGTCCTGTTCCTGTTTGTCTATTTCAACCTGCGCTATACCGTCGGTATTTACCGGTTTGAACGCTGCTACTACGGCTCCACCTGGGACTGGGGGCACTATTACCGTACGCTGGGTCACGCCGGTATCCTGTCAACTGCGGGCAGGATCCGGTCGTATGAGAATGATTTTGAAAACCTGGCGCTCTCACCGGTAACCCGGCCCTCACAGTTGTTTACCCGTTCGGGGCTATACAGCATAGCTGCAAGTGAAAAGGGCGGCCATACCCCCCTCTATTCGGTCAGGCTGGATGAACTGGGATATCCCTACCCGAAGATGATCGATGTGGAAATATGGATGTTGAAACCAGGAACGCGTCCTGCCGGGGCATTGCTTGGCTACTCCCTGAACCGGGGTACTGAGATCCTCTTCAGCGACGAACAGCCGGTCGACAGCCTGGTGAAAAAACCGCTCACCTGGTTAAAAGTCTCTAAGCGCTTTATCGTTCCCGATGTGAATGATTCAAGCCTGCTCATCAGCATCTTTGTGGTCAACCCGAAGAATGTCCCTCTTTACTCCGACGACCTGAAGATAAAATTTCATTATAACTGGAATTGATATAGTTTTGTAACATAAAGCGCCTCCCTGAATGAAGATGAACAGCCCGCAAAGAATTTCCTTTGCAGTAATGGTTTTCCTTTCCCTTGTCGTTATCTGCAACCGTTTCCTGGTTCCAAGGTTCAACACGCACGACGGGATTTCGCTCCTCAGTTGGGATGTCTTTGGCTATTATCTCTACCTGCCTGCCACCCTTATCCACCATGACCTGGGGATCAGGAATTTTGCGTGGGTTCAGCAAATTCTAGACACCTACCATCCGACAATCGGTTTTTACCAGGCCTACCTGGGCCCCGGGGGAGATTACGTGATGAAGTACCCGATGGGGCTGGCCATCATTTACAGTCCCTTCTATTTTCTTGGACAGGTAATGGCGCACCTTACCGGATATTCTCCCGACGGCTTCACCCTTCCATACCAGGTATGCATTGCCATCGGCGGGCTGGTCTACACGGTTGCCGGGCTTTGGTTCCTGCGCAGGATACTGCTGCGTTTTTTTCCCGACGGGGTTGCAGCTATGACAATGTTTTTAATCGTTTGCGGAACCAACTATTTTGAACTGACGGCATTCGACGGGGCCATGCCCCACAATTACCTCTTTACCCTTTTTGCCCTGATTGTCTGGCTTACCATCAGGTGGCACGAGGATCCGCAGTGGAAATACGCCCTTCTGCTGGGACTGCTTGCCGGGCTGGCTGTCCTGGTCAGGCCCACGGCTGTCATCATCGTCCTTGTGCCTTTGCTCTGGGGCGGATGGGGCCGCTCCACCTGGAGCGAAAAGATATCGCTCGTGTGGAAACACTTTTCGCAGGTGCTGGCCGCCGCGGCGCTCCTCCTTCTGGTTGCCTCGCTGCAGCTGGTTTACTGGAAAGTCCATTCAGGATCATGGATCTATTACAGTTACGAAAAGGGCGAACAGCTGGAGTGGATAGCCCCCTACC
>JBAXFZ010000388.1:0-4268 GCA_037139685.1 Bacteroidota bacterium | reverse complement strand
TTGGGATCCTTGCAATGAAGGAGATCTGTGACAAGGAGAAGGACCGGAAAAAGATGTTCAAAGCACTCCAGGTTGCCTTTATCATCACGGCAGGCATTACCTTGATTTTCGCACTGTTACCAGGCGCTTTCCTTGATTTCGTTGGCCGGGGAGACGCATACACCAAACAGCAGTACCAGTTCCCCGAATGGCTTATGCAGGCGATCCGCGATGAACGCCTCCGCCTGCTGCGCATGGATGCCATCAGGTCGTTTGCATTCATCCTGCTTGCCGCCGGTCTTATATGGGCCGTTCTCTTCAGCAAAATAAAAAAAGAATATGCCTACCTCGCATTCTCGGTTCTGATAATTGCCGACATGTTTGCCGTAAACAAGCGATTTGTAAACAACGACAGCTTTACCTCCGGATCGCGTGTTGAAAGTCCGTTTGAACCCACCGCCGCCGACAACCAGATCCTCCAGGACCCTGCCCTTGATTACCGGGTGCTGAACCTCACCAAGGACCCGTTCAACGATGCGGGAACCTCCTATTACCATAAGTCAATCGGGGGCTACCACGGGGCCAAGCTTCGCCGCTACCAGGAGGTGATTGAAAACAACATCGACAAAGAGATCCGGGCATTTGCATCCAACATGAACAACGACAGCACCCCGGTTCTGAACATGCTGAATACCAGATACATAATTGTTCCCGGCAACGACAAACAGCCAATGCCCGTCCTGAACAGAAGGGCCCTTGGGAACTGCTGGTTTGTCAGTTCATATGTTGCAGTGGAAGACGCCGATGCGGAAATTAAGGCCATCCGGTATTTTGCACCGGAGAACCTTGCAGTTGTTAACAAAGCATTCGGCGATGATCTGAAAACCTATTCCATGCACAGGGATTCTGCAGATTTCATCAGGATGGACAGCTATTCAGCCAATGTTTTATCATACAACTATCATGCAGCAAAAAACGCACTGGCCGTCTTTTCCGAAATCTATTACCCGAAAGGCTGGAATGCCTATGTTGACGGGCAGCTGACCCCGCATTTCAGGGCAGATTACATCCTGAGGGCCATGGTACTGCCGGCCGGCGATCATAAAATCGTCTTCAGGTTTGAACCAAAGGTATTCATTGCCGGTGAAAAAATCTCCCTGATCAGTTCAATCCTGCTTATCGCCTTTGTTTTGGCCATGGCTGTCATGGAATTCATGAAGGCACGGCAACCACAGAAATGAAAAAGGTCCTGGTTATCACCTATTACTGGCCGCCAAGTGGTGGAGCCGGCGTTCAGCGATGGTTGAAATTTGTCAAGTATCTTCGTGATTTCAACTGGGAACCTGTTGTTTTCTGTCCCGAGAACCCTGAATACCCTGAAACGGACAATTCCCTGTTTGCAGATGTGCCGCCGGGGCTGGAGGTCCTGAAACTGCCCATCTGGGAGCCCTATTCCATCTATAAAAAATTACTCGGCCAGAAAAAGGAGGATAAGATCAGTGCGGCCTTCCTTTCGGAAACCAAAAAGAACAAGACGCTCGAGAATATTTCGGTCTGGATCAGGGGAAATCTCTTCATCCCTGATGCCAGGAAGTTCTGGGCCGGCCCTGCCGTGAGGTTCCTCATGAAACACCTCAAAAACCACCCGGTTGATGTGATCATCTCAACCGGGCCGCCCCACACTACGCACCTCATTGCCATGGCACTTTCGGGTAAAACAGGGATCCCGTGGATGGCTGACTTCAGGGATCCATGGACGAACATCGACTTTTACAAAGAGCTGAAGCTCTCATCCCTGGCCGATAAAAGGCACCACAAACTGGAGCTGGAGGTACTGAAGAGGGCAAGTGCGGTGACGGTGATCAGTAATTCGATGGCCTCTGACTTTAAGAAAATTCACGACCGCCGTTACCATGTCATAACAAACGGGTACGACCTGAAGGATATTAAAGAGGACTCTGCCATCGAGCCTGATGTAAAGTTCTCGCTCGCTCACATTGGGACACTCGTGAGTGCACGCAACCCGGTGACATTATGGAAGGCCCTGCAGAACCTTCTGGCCGCACACCCGGAACTGGCCGGGGATCTCGAGATAAAACTGGTCGGCAAGGTTGATCATACGGTGATGACCTCCCTGCAGGAATTTGGACTTACAGGGTTTGTCAGGAAAATCGATTACCTGCCGCATGACAAGGTAGTCATTTGCCAGCAGCAGTCACAGGTATTGCTGCTGATCATCAACAACACCCCTAATTCGGCGATGATCCTGACGGGTAAGTTTTTTGAATACATGGCTGCAAAGCGCCCGATCCTGTGCCTTGGCCCTGCCGGCGGCGATGCTGCCGCGATCCTGCGGGAGACAAAGACCGGCCTTCTTGCCGGCTTTGGCGATGTGGGGACAATGGAAAACCACATCCTGCATTATTACGGGTTATTTAAAAATCACGGTCTTGAAGTCAGCAGTATTGAGATCGAAAAATACTCAAGAAGAGAACTCACCAGGGAGCTGGCCCAGGTCCTGGATGGAATATCCGGGAATACCGGCAGGTAGCTATTTTATTACAGTCCCGTACCTTACGACTGCTTTTTTCTTCCATCGTCCCATCCTGTAATAAAAATAGTAGAGGATCATCCCGGTAAACCATCCCACCGGGATCGACCACCATATCCCATTTACCCCCAGTGCGCTGTTTTGAGAAAGGAAATAGGCAACCGGGATGCGGATGATCCAAAGTGAAAAGAGGCTGATGAACATCGGGATCAGGGTATCGCCGGCACCCCGGAGTACCCCGTTAATGGTAAACATGATTGAGAAAAGGACATAAAATGAACCGATGATGCGCAGATAATCGCCTCCGATGGCAATCACCACCGGGTCGTTGGTAAACATCCGCATCAGTATCTTCCCGAACAACACGGTTATCAGCGAAATAAACAACGAAAATACCGTAGTCATGATCAGTGTTGCACGGAGACCTGCTTTAACCCGGTCGGGGCGGTTTGCCCCCATGTTCTGACCTACAAAAGTTGACAGGGCAACCGCAAAACTCATGGCAGGCATGGCGGCAAAACTGTCAATCCTGCCGGCTGCGCTGTATGCCGCATTTGCGTCGATCCCGTGCTGGTTGACAATCCAGTAAAGCGCTACCATTCCCGCAGCCACAAAGGTTTGCTGGAAACCGGTGGGCAGCCCGATACGGATACTCTTCAGGAAAATTTCATGATCATATTTCAAATTCCTGAATGAGAACTTTACAACTTTATGATACCTGTTCAGGTAAACAATCTGGGCCATAAAGGCACATGCCTCCGAAATGACTGTTGCTATTGCAACACCTGCAACGCCCCAGTGAAACACCGGGACAAATATCAGGTCGAGGATGATGTTCAACCCGACAGAGCCGATCAGGAAATAGAGCGGGGTCTTTGAATCCCCGAGCCCGCGCAGGATAGCGCTGGTACCGTTATAACCGAACAGAAAGACCAGCCCAGAAAGGAAGATATTCAGGAAAATCATGGCATCGGGAACAATGGCGGGATCGAGATCGATCATCCTGAAAATGTACCTGCTGAGCAGGATTCCTGCGATACTGACCACCAGCGAGGTGAAAAACATGAAAATATACAGGGTGTTGATCGCCTTCTTTACATTTTCAAGCTGCTTGGCTCCAAAGTATTGGGAAACAACGATGGTGAATCCCATCGTTACGCCGATGATAAATGAAACCAGCAGGAAAATGATGGGGGATGATGTGCCCACCGCAGCGAGGGCCTCCTTCCCGATGTATTTACCAACAACCACGCTGTCGACAACATTGTACAGCTGCTGGAATACATTTCCCAGTAACATGGGAATGGCAAACCTTAATATCAACCTTCCTTCATTGCCATAACTCAGATCTTTCATGCCTGCAAAGGTAGCCAGAATTCACGGATGTTTCGTACCTTTGCCCTGACAACAGTTCGTTCTGTCGCTGGCGGTTAATCATTGCCGGAGGAAAGTCGGGACAACACAGAGCGCCATGCTTCCTAACGGGAAGGCTCCCGGGATGCAAAGGCCCGGGAGACAGAAAGTGCCACAGAAAATGACTACCCCGGGGAGATGCTGCAACCTGTTGCGGCACATTCCCTGAGGAAAAGGTGAAAATGCGGTGTAAAAGACCACGATCCGGTTGGGCAACCATCCGGAAGGGTAAACCTCATGGGTTGAAAGACCAAGTATACCAGCTGTCAAGGGTTGCTCGCCCAATGCTGGAGGGTAGGTCGCTAAAGTCTGCCGGTGACGTCAG
>JBAXFZ010000387.1:0-4270 GCA_037139685.1 Bacteroidota bacterium | reverse complement strand
TCTTGAAAAGCTGCTGTTAATCTGACCGTCTTTTCTGTAAGCCATACTATTTTATATTTCGGTTGAAAATGAAAAAACAGAAAATTCACACACATTCGATGGCGACCTGTCGCCATGATGGTTAATCAAAGGTGAGGTTCAGACCCAGCCCGCGCAATTCGTGCACAAGTACGTTGAACGATTCAGGGATGCCGGGTATCGGCATCGATTCACCCTTGACAATGGTTTCGTAGGCTTTTGCACGGCCGATCACATCATCAGATTTCACAGTCTGAATTTCAAGCAGAATGTTGGCAGCACCGAATGCTTCAAGTGCCCAGACCTCCATTTCGCCGAAACGCTGACCTCCGAACTGCGCCTTTCCACCAAGCGGCTGCTGGGTGATCAGGGAGTAGGGTCCGATTGAGCGGGCATGCATCTTGTCATCGACCATGTGATGCAGTTTCAGCATATAGATAAATCCGACAGTGGTCGGCTGATCAAAGCGCTCTCCCGATAAACCATCGTAGAGGTAAACTTTCCCGTTCCTGGGCAAACCGGCCTTCTCGAGATAACCATTGATCTGGTCGATCGATGCACCGTCGAAAATAGGTGTGTTGAAGCGCAGGTTCAGCTTTTTGCCGGCCCAGCCGAGAATGGTCTCGTAAATCTGGCCAAGGTTCATACGCGAAGGCACACCCAAGGGGTTCAGCACCACATCAACAGGAGTTCCGTCGATGAGGAAGGGCATATCCTCTTCACGCTGGATACGGGCAACAATACCTTTGTTGCCGTGGCGGCCGGCCATCTTGTCCCCGACTTTCAGCTTACGTTTTTTGGCAATGTAAACCTTGGCCATCTGGACGATTCCGGCAGGAAGATCATCGCCTACAACTGCAACAAACTTCTTGCGGTTGTGAACGCCCATGATCTCCTTGAACTTGATGATAAAATTGTTGATAAGGATCTTGATAAGGTCATTCTTTTCCTTATCGGTGGTCCATTTGTTGGGATTGACATTGAGGTAGTCGATCTCCATAAGGTCTTTGGTCAGGAATTTGGCACCCTTGGCAATAACCTCCTGTTTGAAGTTATTGTAAACTCCCTGGGAGACCTTTCCGCTTACCAGTATATTGAGTTTATCGACCAGTTTACCCTTGAGTTTATCGACATCCTTGTGATAATCCTCATCCAGCTTTTTGATATCATCCTTTTCGCGGGCCTTGGCCTTACGGTCTTTGATGATCCTGGAGAAGAGTTTTTTGTCGATGACAACCCCCTTCATCGAGGGAGGTGCTTTAAGCGAGGCATCCTTCACATCGCCTGCCTTATCGCCAAAGATGGCACGCAGCAGTTTTTCTTCGGGTGTGGGATCGCTTTCGCCTTTGGGGGTGATCTTGCCAATCAGGATATCCCCTTCGCTTACCTCGGCACCAATGCGGATCAGGCCGTTTTCGTCGAGATCCTTGGTTGCTTCGGCACTGACATTGGGAATGTCGTTTGTCAGCTCTTCCACGCCACGCTTGGTATCGCGGACTTCAAGAGTAAACTCCTCGATATGGATCGAGGTGAAGATATCTTCCTTCAATACCTTTTCAGAGATAACAATAGCATCTTCAAAGTTGTAGCCTTTCCAGGGCATGAATGCAACCATCAGGTTACGGCCAAGGGCAAGCGATCCGTCTTTGGTGGCATAACCTTCGCAAAGCACCATTCCCTTTGAAACCTTGTCGCCCTTTCTGACGATGGGACGAAGGTTTACGCAGGTATTCTGGTTGGTACGGGCAAACTTGGTAAGGGTGTAGCGTTTTGAATCCTCTTCAAAGCTCACCAGGCGGTCTTTATCGTCGCGGTTGTATTTGATGATGATCTCGTTTGCATCCACAAATTCAACGATGCCATCGCCTTCGGCGTTGATCAGCACGCGTGAGTCATGGGCAACCCTGTCTTCGATACCGGTTCCTACAATAGCGGCTTCCGGGTTAAGCAATGGAACAGCCTGGCGCATCATGTTTGATCCCATCAGCGCACGGTTGGCATCATCATGTTCCAGGAAGGGAATCAGTGAAGAGGCAATCGAGGCAATCTGGTTCGGGGCGATGTCGACAAGGTCAACCTTTGATTTATCGATAATGGGGTAATCGGCAAGGTAACGTACCTTGACCTTCTCCTCGGCGAAATTACCCTTATCGTCCATCGGCGTTGTAGCCTGGCCGATGATCTTGTGCTCCTCCTCCTCGGCAGTGAGGTAGGTGGGATTTTCTTCAAGGGTAACACGGCTGTCGACCACCTTGTGATAGGGTGTCTCGATGAATCCGAGTTTGTCGATCTTGGCATAAACACAAAGGGAAGAGATCAGCCCGATGTTGGGACCTTCAGGGGTTTCGATGGTACAGAGGCGTCCGTAATGGGTGTAGTGAACGTCACGAACCTCGAAGCCGGCGCGTTCACGCGACAGACCACCGGGCCCGAGGGCGGAGATACGGCGTTTGTGCGTAAGTTCCGACAGCGGGTTAGTCTGATCCATGAATTGTGAAAGCTGGTTTGTCCCGAAGAAGGTATTGATAACCGACGACAGGGTCTTTGCATTGATCAGGTCCATCGGGGTGAACACCTCGTTATCCCTGACATTCATCCGTTCGCGGATGGTGCGCGACATACGCGACAGGCCAACCCCGAACTGGTTATATAACTGTTCGCCTACCGTTCTCACACGGCGGTTACTTAAATGGTCGATATCATCAACTTCCGCTTTGGCGTTGACAAGTTCGATCAGGTATTTTATGATGGAGATAATATCTTCCTTTGTCAGAACCTTTGTTTCAACAGGGGTGTTCAGGTTCAGTTTCCGGTTGATCCGGTAACGTCCCACATCACCCAGGTCGTAGCGCTTGTCGGAGAAGAAGAGTTTTTCGATGATCCCGCGGGCTGTCTCCTCATCGGGAGGTTCAGCATTCCTTAACTGGCGGTAGATGAATTCAACAGCCTCTTTTTCGGAGTTTGCAGGGTCTTTCTGAAGGGTATTGAAAATAATTGAATAGTCGGTGGCAAGCGATTCTTCGCGGTGAACAAGGATGGCCTTGATACCTGCATCGAGAATCTGGTCGATGTGGTCATTTTCGAGGATGGTTTCACGCTCGATGATCACCTCCGTACGTTCGATGGAGACCACTTCACCCGTGTCCTCATCAACAAAATCCTCAATCCATGCACGCACGACGCGGGCAGCGAGTTTCGAGCCGACGACCCGTTTCAGGGCAGCACGGCTGACCTTGATTTCCTGGGCAAGACCGAAGATCTCGAGAATATCCTTATCTGTTTCAAAACCAATGGCACGTAACAGTGTGGTGACCGGCAATTTCTTTTTCCGGTCGATGTAGGCGTACATCACATTGTTGATATCGGTGGTAAATTCGATCCAGGAGCCCTTGAACGGGATGATCCTGGCCGAATACAACTGTGCGCCGTTGGCATGGAAACTTGTACTGAAAAACACACCGGGTGAGCGGTGCAACTGGGAAACGACAACTCTTTCAGCCCCGTTGATTGCAAATGTACCACGGGGGGTCATATATGGAATCATACCAAGATAGACATCCTGGATGATCGTTTCAAAGTCTTCATGCTCCGGGTCGGTGCAGTAAAGCTTCAGTTTGGCTTTTAACGGAACGCTGTATGTCAGGCCGCGTTCAATGCATTCCTCGATTGAGTATCGTGGAGGATCGATGAAATAGTCCAGGAATTCCAGCACGAAATTGTTTCTCGCATCGGAAATTGGAAAATTTTCAGCGAAAACCTTGTACAATCCCTCATTGACCCTGTTTTCAGGATTTGTCTCGAGTTGAAAAAAATCCTGGAACGATTTAACCTGTATATCAAGAAAATCAGGGTACTCAGCTTTTATCTTGGTAGATCCAAAGCGAATTCTTTCGGTTTTTTTTGAAGCCAAGGTTGCTAATTTTAATTCCCGCAGAGCGGGAAGGTTTGAAATTAATTTTTATAAATAAGCCATAGACCTCTTCACAATGGAAGAGATCTACGACTTTATTACGGTATAAGAATTGTTCGTCTTACTTAATTTCAACCTCTGCACCAGCTTCTTTTAATTGACTCATTAAAGCGTTGGCTTCGTCTTTCGAAACGCCTTCTTTAATAGCTTTAGGTGCAGCATCCACTAATTCCTTGGCTTCTTTCAGGCCAAGGCTGGTCAGTTCTTTCACTAATTTAACAACAGCCAACTTAGCCTGTCCTGCTGATTTGAGAATCACATCAAATGTGCTCTTTTCTTCAG
>JBAXFZ010000386.1:0-4300 GCA_037139685.1 Bacteroidota bacterium | reverse complement strand
GTCTTTCTCCCTTCGACACACTGACCGGGATTCATAATTCCAGGGATTATTTTCTGTCCGTCGCCAACGCTCCTTTAAACATCGGCATTGTCAATAAGTTGAAGTCGATAGCCTCAGGTGGAAATACTCAGCTTATTTATATTCCGGGAAACCATGATATGCTGCTGACTCAGGAGATCATTCAGGAAATCATCCCGGGGGTTATCTGGCAGGGAGATTCCACCGGGCTCGGCCATTATTCACCTATGAGTGAAATTGTCATGGAGCACGGTCACCGATACGATTTCTTCAATTGTCCGCAGCCACTGACTGCTCCGGGTCATACTCTTCCTCCAGGATACTTTATTTCCAGACTGGATGCGCAAGGACTGATGGAAACAGGGAAACATATACTAAAAAACACGAAGTCCGAAAATGGTGATGTCGAATTCCTGGCTGCCTGGACTGCGGCCTATGAATATCTTAGGATCAAGTACTCGCTAACAGTTGCAGCAGACTCGACAAACATCCGGATGGGTGGGATCGACCATTATTCACTTCCGTTCAGCTTTAACGGAGCGAGAGACATGTTCACCGGAAATATTGAAAATGCCTGGTCATCCACCCAAATCAGGAATGCTGTACCGGTTACCATGCCGGTCTTGATGGCCATACTGGACGGCAACGATGATCTCTCTTTTACGGCCTCCTATGAATATATGCAGTCCCAGGCGCCCAAAAAATATAAAATAGTTGCCTTCGGACATACGCATAATCCCATGATGAAGGTTTATCCCGCGGGAAAAAGCTATACAGGAATCTATGCAAACACTGGCTCCTGGGTTAATGCGGACTTATCATCCAAACCGGTAAGGACATTTCTTGTTATCAAACCCGCAGAGTGGACTGGATCGGATCTTGATATAGTTACATTATTTCAGTACAATCTCGAGAGCGGGAGCGGGAACCCGAACCCAGGTTATGTCCCTGTGCTGGTTTCAGAAGAAAGTATTGACAAATGAAATCTGTTTCATTGTATTTATAACTTCCTGTTAAAATTAAGTCTCCGTAACATCAGCATCATGAAAAAAAAATCTCTTATATTGATTCTTGCTGGAACCATTGCTATCGCAATTTGTTGCGTGATTATTCAGAATCCCTTCAGCGGGGTCAGACCTAAAAAAGGCCAGGGTTCCCTCAGGGAAAACCGGGGCATGTCAAAAAATGGTCTTTTGGCCATGCAAGCCGATTACCAATTCATGAAACTGAAGAATCCGGCAACAGGCACTATCCCACCCGGGATTCGCTCAAGGGAGCTCGCATTTACTTCCAAATTGCCTAAGTATGCCGAAGATGCTGGCCAGACATGGAAATGGAGAGGCCCTACCAATATAGGTGGCCGTATGCTTTGCATTACCGTTGATGTGGATGATCAGAACCACCTTTTAGCGGGCAGCGCATCGGGAGGTATGTGGGAATCAACCGACCGGGGTCAGACCTGGCACAAATCAACTTCTCCCGATGCGGAACAGAGTGCCACCTGCCTTGTACAGGACAAGAGGCCAGGAAAGCATAACATCTGGTACTACGGCACAGGTGAGTTGCTCAGTACTACCGACAGGAACATCTCAACCAATGCAAGAACGATTGGAATTGGCAATGGAATTTATAAATCGACCGACAACGGGGCAACCTGGAAGCCGCTTGTGGCTACCCAGGGAGCTTCACCCTCAGGCCTGAATGAGATTTTCCAGGGTGTATGGCGGATCGTTACCGACCCCGTAAGAATGGATAAAGACATCGTTTATGCAGCCTGTTACGGAGCCATCATGCGCTCCGAAAATGGCGGCATCAGTTGGCAGGTAGCATTGGGCGACCTTGAGAACAAGTCCTTCGCCACCGACCTTGCCATCACATCCGACGGCGTATTGTATGCCGGTCTGAGCAGCTTTTGCCTTTCGGTTGAACCTCCTGGTAAAGCCGGGATCTGGAGATCGACCGATGGATTTAACTGGACCAAAATCACACCTGCCGGATTCCCTGCGGATAATCGGGTTACAAAGCTGGTGCTTGCACCGTCCAATGGGAAGGTCATGTATGTGTTTACCGAATCGCAATCTCCCGATCTGAATCCCTTTAACGGATATACCAATACGGTGAATACCTTTTGGAAAATGACATGGAATTCTGTTGCCGATTCTGCTGTATGGGAAAACCGCACTCATGGGATGCATGGCGGCGGTGACGGAAATATCAATGATTTTCCCTATTCGCTGGTAGTATACGGCGGATACTGTTTCACCATGGGTGTAAAACCCGATAATGAAAATGTGGTGTTCATGGGTGGAATGAACATGTACCGTTCGGATAATGGTTTTGCCGACACCTTGATGACTACTTACGTGGGTGGTTATCCCTATGATATGGACTCTATCCATCAACTACATCCTGACCAGCACGGAATAACCTTCCTGCCCACTGATCCGAACGTCATGTTTATGGCAAATGACGGTGGTATATACATGACCACCAACTGTATGGCCGACAGCAGCCACATGTCATGGGAAAGGATGAATAACAAGCTGACAACTACCCAGTTTTACAGCATTGCCATTGATCATGGCTCTTCAGGTGACGACTGGGTCCTTGGCGGGTTGCAGGATAATAACTGGTATTACACCGTTACTGACGATCCCACGGAATTCTGGTTCAATATCGATATTTGCTATGACGGGTTCGCAACCTGTGTGGCACCCAACTGGGAATATTGCGCTATCTCAGCCTATAGCGGAAATATCTGGACCTCGCGTTTTGAGAACAACATGCATACTAAAGATATTTTCCCACAGCTTCCTGACACCCTTCTTAAATATTACGACCCTGTGATGGGAAGCAATGCTCTTTTTCCCTTCTATCAGAATTTTGCCCTGGATCCGAATATGTATGAAACATTTTACCTGCCAACGATCACAAGTATCTGGCGCAAGGACAACCTGAAGGCTGCAGCGTACGATAGCAGCCTTCGGAATTCGGGATGGAGCCACCTGAGCAATGTGAATGTGGGCACTGCGTCTGAAATCAGTTTCATCACTGTTTCAAAGGTTCCCGCAAACCGGATTTATTATGGAACCAATCTGGGAAGAGTATACCGGCTGGATAACGCCAATACGGGAAATCCGGTTCCTGTTGAGATCACAGGAAGTAACTTCCCTTCAAATGCTTTTGTTGCCTGTATCGATATTGACCCTGATAATGCCGATCATGTTATGGTGACCTTTTCAAACTACGGAGTGCAGAGTCTTTTCCATTCGACCGACGGAGGCTCCACATGGACTGCTGTGGGAGGTAATCTTGAGGAATACCCGGATGGTTCAGGAAATGGCCCGTCAATCCGCTGCACCAAGAAGCTGTTTTACCTGGGTAAAAAGATCATTTTCGCGGGAACCTCCTGCGGCTTGTTTTCCACGACAGAGCTGAAGGGCGACTCAACGGTTTGGACAAAGGAGGGCGCTTCTTCCATCGGCAATGTGATTATTGATATGATCGATACCCGCCCGACAGACGGTTTTATTGCCATCGGTACGCATGGAAATGGTGTTTACAGCGCTTACTTTAATCCTTCGGCAGGAATTGAAGAAACAACCGGATATCAATCCCTTCAGATAGGCAATGTTTTCCCGAACCCGGCACAGGCTGTAGCCACTGTTGAAATACATTCAAAAAATTATAGCAGGTTGAAAACAACACTTTTTTCGAACACGGGGGAGACGTTAAAAATATTTTCAGAGAAAAATATTTGTCCTGGAAGCCAGCAATTATCCCTTCAAGTTGGAAATCTTCCGGCCGGTGTTTATTACCTGTTTTTTGAAGACGGGAAAGAGAAATTTGTAAGAAAGGTTATTGTGACCAGGTGAGTTGACCCCTATGGTGGTTGAAATAAACAAACTGGTTGAGTGTAAATCTGAGATTCTGACTAAAAAAATGTTTCATAAAAAAAGGAGAAAAGCCATTAATAATGCTGTAAAAATCACATTCCGGATCGTGAAAAATCGATTTACCATCCTTACCATTACGTTGTTTATCGTTGTTGCAGCAATGCAAAGCGGCTGTAAAAAAAGCAGTTCTGAGCAAAAGGGTGGACTAGGTGTGACCGATGAAACGCTTCGTTTCGTCTGGCTTGCCGACAGCAGGGGCGACACCCTTGAACATCCGGTGAACACCGAGGCGTTGAATGCCATCATCGCCCAGATTGCCGCGTTGTCGCCCAAACCCGCCTTTGTGTTTTTCGGCGGCGACCAATCATACAGGGGTTATATCCATC
>JBAXFZ010000385.1:0-4359 GCA_037139685.1 Bacteroidota bacterium | reverse complement strand
TAAGCCGTGGGACAAAGACCATGGCCATGGTCAAAGCCTTCTCATACGGGAGCGGTAGTTACGAAATAGCCAATGTCCTGCAGTTTCACCGGGTTGATTACCTGGCGGTGGCCTATGCCGACGAGGGGGTTGAACTGAGAAAGGCGGGGATCAACCTGCCCGTTATGGTGATGAGCCCCGAAGAACACAGTCTCGACACCCTCTTGAAATTCAACCTTGAACCGGAGATATACAACCTGCACATTCTCAACCTGCTGGAGGAGGCTGTCGCCCGTAACCAGACTGCAGGGCAGCAGCAGGTCAGGATCCACATCAAACTTGATACGGGGATGCACCGCCTGGGCTTTGACTCCCGTGAGCTTGATGCGCTGGTATTAAGGCTCCAGCAGAATCCCGACCTTCGGGTCCAGTCGGTCTTTTCTCATCTTGCCGCCAGTGAAGACCCGGCCGAAGATGATTTTACGCGCAGCCAGATCGGCCGGTTTGAGGAGATGAGTTCCCGTGTCACACGGGTGCTGGGTTACCCCGTGCTGCGCCACATGGTCAATTCGGCAGGGATTCACCGTTTCCCGGGATCTCATTTCGATATGGTCAGGCTCGGGATCGGGTTGTATGGAGTGGGCAGCGACCAGGAAGAACAGGCAAAACTAAGGAACGTGAGTACCCTGAAATCAGTCATTACCCAGGTCAAACACATTGCAGCAGGTGAATCCATCGGGTATAACCGAAAAGGGGTCGCAGCAAAAGAGATGGACATTGCCATTGTCCCTGTAGGCTATGCCGACGGTTTGAACCGCCGCCTGGGCAACGGTCGCGGCCGGATGTACGTCAACGGCAAACCGGCTCCCATCGTAGGGAACATCTGCATGGACCTAACGATGATCGATGTGACCGCCATCCCCGGTGATTCGCCGGATGAAGAGGGGAATCTCAACAGGGCCGTGAAGGAGGGCGATACGGTTGTCATTTTCGGGGATCAGCATCCCGTGGCCGTGCTGGCCAGGGAGATGGGAACCATCCCTTACGAGGTGCTGACAGCCATTTCCAGGCGCGTGAAACGCATCTATTATTACGAATAACTGTTTCCTTGAAAAATTCCCTTATTTTTGCCTTTTGATCCGTCAACTATGGAATCCCGAAAATTAAGTATTTTAATTCCGGCCTACAACGAAGCTGCAACCATTCACCACATTCTTGACAAAGTGCTCGCTGTCGAACTCCTTTCGGGAGTGCAGAAAGAGATCATCATTGTCAATGATTTCAGTACCGACGATACCATCAGGGTTGTGGAAAATTATATTTCGGCCCACCCGGGGAGTGATATCCGCCTGTTTAACCAGTTGAAAAACCAGGGCAAGGGAGCTGCTCTCCATCGCGGCATAGAGGAGGCGACGGGTGACTTTATCATCATCCAGGATGCCGATCTCGAGTATGACCCTGCCGAATACAATGTCCTGCTTAAGCCTGTCCTTGACGGGTTTGCCGACGTGGTTTACGGTTCCAGGTTCATGGGAGGCCGGCCCCACCGCATTCTCTTTTTCTGGCATTCGATCGGGAATAAACTGCTTACCTTCATCTCCAACATCTTCACCAACCTGAATCTGACCGACATGGAGACCTGCTACAAGCTCTTTCGTGCCGGGCATCTGAAACAGATCCGCTTCAAGGAAAACCGCTTCGGGTTTGAACCTGAAGTCACCTCGAAGATCGCCCGCCTTCCGAAAATCCGCATATATGAAGTGGGCATCTCCTATTACGGACGCACCTACGAGGAGGGAAAGAAAATCAGGTTGAAAGATGCCTTTCGTGCCGTATGGTGCCTGGTGAAATACCACGTTTTCGACCGGAAATACCTGAAGGGATAAAAGTGAATGGCTTCCCGGCGCAACCGGTGAATAGGGTGATCATCAACCTCAGATCCTGATCATGGCATTATCTCTTCCTGGATTCACGAATTCGCCGCTTTTACTGTTATGGATTCTGTCGGTCATTGCCGGGATTCTCCTGCTGTACATTGTCCTTTCCCGCTTTTTTAAGACGCCTGTCATCCTGTTTACCGCTTCACTGCTCATTTTCGGGACAAACTATTTCCAACAGACCTTCCTGGCCGGCCCTGTTGCCAGTGCTTTTCTCTTTCCCCTCTTCCTTGCCATCATCCTGCTTACCCTTGAATGGCAAAGAGTGCGGGGACTCGCCCTGCTCCTCCTGATGATCCCGGTAATGACTGCAATTGCATTTCTAAGCGCCCCCGGGACGATGGTCATCCTCTTTCCGATCATGGCAGTAATGCAGGAGGGAGACACGGAGGAGGGAATAAAATTTACGGTAAAGGGGAGGGTGGGCTTGATTTTATTCCTCACAGTGCTGGTTACCAGCTGCTTTATCCTGAGGCAGTTTTCTTGGTTTTCAGACCCGGGCGGGCGTTTTTATTACGGGGATGTTGCCGGGGCCAATTTCCCGATTGTCCCGGCCAATATACACAGGGTGCTGTTTTCGTTCAGGAACGGATGGGTGATCTATTCCCCGCTGGTGGTTGCGGCCTTTGCCGGGTACTATTTCCTGGCCGAAAAAAACAAAACCATTTTTATCCCGGCCTTCCTTTTTCTCCTCGTCTCCATGGTCTGGGCGGCATCCAGCCCTGACTGGTGGTTTGCTGGCGCATTTGGCTATCCCCGCCTGGTTGAAACCTATGCCATCCTTTGCATCCCGCTGGGATATTTCACCCGGTGGGCCCTGGATCATGGAAGACCGGTCAGGGTGATTGTGCTTCTTGTTGCCGCCATCCTAATCAGTCTGAATCTTTTCCAGACATGGCAGTTCACCCGTAAGATCATTTTCCCTCAAAGGATGAACCTGGCTTATTACAGGGCATCATTCGGCAAAACCACCGTCAGCCAGGGGCGGCAGAGGCTGATGGAACCCCCCGGGCCGGGAATCTCCGACTCGATGCCCGTGGAGATAAGGATGCAATGCTGCAGGGTAGCCAATTTCGATTTTGAACAGCGGATGGCCGGGTATGAGCCATTTCAGCTTACGCGTGCGGCCCGTTCGGGTAATTTCGGTTTGGCGCTGAACAACCGGCTTCGCTATTCTCCTGCCCTGGAAAGACCGGTGAAACAGCTGACCAGCCGGGATTCCTGCTGGATCAGTGCAACCTGTTTTTTTTTCTTTGACTGCAGGAATGCCGACAACAGGGTCTTCCTCGTGATTACCTGCATTCACCGGGGGATTCCATATAAATACAGGACGACGGACCTGACCGCCGGAAGGTTTCATGCCGGTATCTGGAACAGGGCGGAGATGACCTACCTTCTCCCCTTTACCACCGAACCGGATGACCTGCTCGAGGTTTACATGATGAACTATGGGGAGCAGGAGTGCCTGATCGATGATTTTGAGATCAACCTTTGTAACCCGGCGCCCCAACCATGAAGATAACCCTTTCAAGGAAATCGGTTTCGGAGCTGCTGTTTTTCACGGCACTTTTTGCGGCATGCCTCATACTGGCCTTCAGGCTCAGCTTCAAAGACGGCAAACCGCGGGGGGCGGGGGTGTTCGCCTCAGACAAAAGCATCTACTACGCCTACCTGCCGGCTACCTTCATCTACGGATGGGATGCGAGGAAATTTCCAAACCGGTGCGACACGATCTACAAGGGATTTGTCCTGGATGAAAAGAGCGGCAAGGTGATCAACAAAATGACCTGTGGTGTGGCGATCCTGTGGACTCCCTTTTTCCTGGCAACCCATGCCGCTGTCAAAATCCTCCATCTCCGGCCCGACGGCTTTTCTTCCCCCTACCAGGAAATGGCGGTTGTGCCTCCTGTGTTTTTCCTTGTGCTGGGATTGTTTTTCCTGAAGAGGTTCCTGGAGGCCTGTTTCCCGCGCGGCATGGTCTGCCTTTCGCTCCTGCTGCTGCTGGCCGGGACCAACCTTTACTATTACGGGCTGGCTGAGGGACTGATGTCGCATGTGCACTCCTTCTTCCTGTTTGCACTTTACCTGTTTTTGCTAAGGAAATTCATCGGCTCCGGCAAACAATCATATCCTCTTTTTGTCGCAATCGCAGTTGTGGTCTCCATGGCTGTGCTTGTCCGCCCGACCAACATTATTATCCTCGGCTGGTTTTTCCTGCTGGATGCGAAGGGGGGAGAGGAGATATGGGCCAGGATAACCGCCTTTTTCAGGCCGCAATTCCTCTTCACCTTTCTTTCAGTTGCTTTCCTGGTCTTCCTGCCGCAGTTCATCTACTGGAAATACGTTTCGGGCAGTTTCCTTCACTATTCCTATGGAGGAGAGGGTTTCTTCTACTGGAGAAACCCGGTGATCCTGCCGCTCCTGTTTTCCCCGTTCAACGGGC
>JBAXFZ010000384.1:0-4409 GCA_037139685.1 Bacteroidota bacterium | reverse complement strand
GTGGGCCCAACAGGACTTGAACCTGTGGCCAGCTGATTATGAGTCAGCTGCTCTAACCGTCTGAGCTATGGGCCCAACTCAATGATCGATTTACGATTTGAGGAGTGCAAAAGTAGATAATTTTTGCGAATTTTGCAAAATCAATACTGGCTCAACACTTCCTTCATGCATCTCCTCTTTTCAAAGATATCACACCCCGCAGGCAACACCCTGGATCCGGCCTGCGGGAGGCAAAATCAGCCACCGGTTAAGAACATCATCTTCGACTTTGGAGGGGTGATCTGCAACATCGATGTCAGGATAAGCGAGAAAAGGTTTGTGGAACTGGGCTTTAAGGTCAATGACCCCGAATACCCGGCAGCCAGGTCAAAACAACTTTTCGGGCAGCTTGAATCAGGTGACCTCACTCCCCGGCAATTCCGTGACGAACTCAGACCTTTTTTTTCACGGCCGCTGACCGACGGGCAGATCGACGACGCCTGGAATGCACTCCTGCTCGACATCCCGGAGGCGCGGATCAGGCTCCTGGAACAGATCCGCAGCAACTACCGGATTTTTATGCTCACCAACACCAACGAAATCCATTACCTCCGATACCGGGAAACCTTCAGGTCGCAATATGGATACGACGATTTTGATGATCTCTTCGAAAAGGCTTACTACTCCTACCGGATCGGGCTAAGCAAACCCGATCCCGCCATTTTCCGGCACCTGCTGAACGACAGCCGGCTCGATCCCTCCGAAACCCTATTCATCGACGACACCCTCGTGCATGTCGAAAGCGCCCGCTCCGTCGGGATACATGCCCATCACCTCCGGATCGGGACCGGGGAGGAAATTATGGAACTGTTTGGGAAACAATAAATCACCATCCGGCAAAATTCGCGAACTCCGGGCTCCCGGCGTCTTACCAAATGGAGGGACAACAAACTGCATACAGTTTGCGTTAACATCTTTTCCCTATCATGTTAAGAATGAGTTAAATTAAAAGTTTAAATAAACTTGACTTTCGTCTCAAAATTCATTACCTTTGCACCCCCTTTTAACTAGCAGAATATCATGAAATTATCTCAGTTTCGCTTCCATCTCCCCAATGAATTAATCGCGAATCAACCCTCAAAACATCGTGACGATGTCCCCATGCTGATCCTGGATCGTAAGGCCCAAACCATTGAACATGGACATTTCAAGGACATCCTGAACTATTTCGGCGATGGCGATGTATTCATCCTCAACAATACAAAGGTTTTCCCTGCCCGCCTTTACGGAGAGAAGGAAAAAACAGGGGCTAAAATCGAAGTTTTCCTGCTGCGTGAACTCAACCGGGAATCACGCTTATGGGATGTACTGGTCGATCCTGCCCGGAAAATCAGGATAGGCAATAAATTGTATTTCGGCGACGATGATTCCCTTGTTGCCGAAGTGATCGACAATACCACATCACGCGGCCGTACCATCCGTTTCCTCTTTGACGGCCCCTACGATGAATTCAAAAAAACCATCCAGCGGCTCGGGGAAACCCCGTTGCCGAAATTACATAACCGTTCGGCCACAGCCGAAGACGAAGAACGTTACCAGACTATTTTCGCCAAGCATGAAGGTGCTGTTGCCGCACCAACCGCCGGGCTGCATTTCACCCGCGAAATCATGAAGAGACTGGAACTGCAGGGTGTTTCTTTTGCCGAGATCACGCTGCACCTTGGCCTGGGTAATTTCAGGACCATCGATGTGGAAGATCTGACAAAGCACAAGATGGACTCGGAGGAGATGATAATCGAACCGGAAGCTGTTGAAATCGTGAACCGCTCCATGGCCCGCAAAGGCCGCGTTGTGGCGGTCGGAACGACCACCATGAAGGCGATTGAATCATCGGTTACAATTGCGGGAACCCTGAAACCATACCGCGGCTGGACCAATAAGTTCATCTTCCCCCCATACGATTTCAGCATTGCAAATGCCATGATCACAAACCTGCATATGCCCCAGTCACCCATGATGATGATGGTTGCTGCCTTTGCCGGGTATGACCTGCTCATGAAAGCTTACGACGTTGCCATTGACAAGAAGTATAAATTCTTCACCTACGGCAACCCTATGCTGATCCTGTAATCAAACATCCTCTTATTTGAAAAAGTCGGCGATTATTGTTGCAGGCGGCACCGGGACCAGGATGAACATCCTTGTTCCAAAGCAATTCTTAATCCTGGCGGGGAAACCCGTGGTGATGCACAGCATGCAGGCCTTCAGCGATGCCATTCCCGATATTTCCATGGTTCTTGTCCTGCCCCCCGGCCAGTTTGGTCAATGGGAAAAGCTCTGCATGGAATATTCATTCAATCTTCCGCACAAGCTGGTCCCGGGTGGGCCAAGCCGTTTTCATTCGGTTCAGAATGCACTGCCGGCTCTTTCGGGTGATGACCTGGTTGCCATCCACGACGGGGCAAGGCCCCTGGTGTCGGCTGCACTTATACACCGGGTATTTAATACCGCCCTGCTCCTTGGGAACTGTATCCCTGTCATCCCTGTCAATGAAACCGTGCGCCGGGTTTCGGGAGAAACGAGCACTCCTGCAGACCGCAACTCCCTTCGGCTGGTCCAGACACCCCAGGTTTTTTACTCCTCCATTCTCAGGAAAGGATATGAACAGCCATACCGGGAACAATTTACCGACGACGCCATGGTTATGGAAAGTATCGGTGAAACCATTCACCTGGCCGAAGGGGAGCCCTTCAACCTGAAAATCACCCATAAACACGATCTTGAACTGGCGGAGTCGCTTTATAAACTTTTACACCCCTGAAGATTGCTTTTCCTTCCCTTCCAGCGATACGGGAGAAATAATCCTGCCATCCCGACTACCGTAACATAGACCAGCTGAAAAAGCTGGGCAACAAAGTAGTAACCGAGCAATTCCCTGTTTTCGAAAAAACGGGTCATCCTGCGAACCATCGGGAATTCAGCCGCCATTTTAACTATCCACAGCAACAGCGAAACCAGGAGCATCTCTGGCCACATTAGGCCGGAAACGATACCGGCAAGGAGCGAAAAATGAACCAGCCAGGTGGATAACCCGACAGCTATAACCACCGGGTCGCGGTAACCGCGGCTTTTGGAAACCCACCTGACTCTCTGGTTCAGAAACCCGGCAAGTGCCGCCTCAGGATCGGTGGCTACGATGGCCTGCGGGTCGTGGTTAAACAGGATGGCCTGTCGCCCGTAATATTTCCCCACCGAATTCATCAGGAATTGATCATCCCCCGACCCAAACTGGAGGTTTGATGAATACCCGCCCGCATCCACGAATGCCGAACGCCTGTATCCAAGGTTGGCCCCGTTGCACATCACCGGGTAACCCAGGTTGGCTGCCCCGGCGGTTGTACCCATGATCCCCATGAACTCGAGCGACTGGATTTTCTGGAGAAGGTTATGGCCCCTGTTCAGCATGACCGGACCAAGGACCATCCTGGTTTCTTCCCGGCCAAAAGCGGCCGCCATCGAAGCCGCCCAGCCGGCGCCATGGGTGGTGTCGGCATCAGTGCAAAGGATAATATTGCCCGTTGCCCGTTTAACGGCCCGCTCCATGGCCCTCTTTTTCCCGGGGCCTTCACCTCCTGCAGGTTCCGGGGTTACAATTAAAAGCGGGAAACCAGGGTGTTTCACGGTAAAGGCGGTTGCCAGGGCAATGGTGTCATCTTCCGAGAAATCATCCGTCACGATCACCTCCAGGCGGTCTGAGGGAAAATCCTGCTTCCGCATCTCCTCCAGAATCCTTATGACCTGGCTGGCTTCATTGCGAACGGGGATAATGACCGAGACGAAATGGTCCATCGCCGCCGATGGCCGGGCTGCCAAAAGGGAATCCACCGGGATCCCTGGTTTGACAAATCGAAAAAGGCCGGCGGTGAATATGATGATGACAATGCTATGGAATATTAAAAACATAGCAATCACCAATCCGAAAACCAATTGAAATACTGTCATATGACTGGTTTAATTTGTCGCAGTGACATCAACCCTGTTTGCTGCTCTCCACGGGATGGACCCGCAGTGCCGCGAAGGCGGAAAGCACACCTCCGCTTTGCCCGGCAACACTTGTAATCCCGGACTGTCATGAGGATGTGTCGGTTTTCCTGAAAAACTGGAGCCGGAAAACAAAAACGGACCCGATCAGTGCCGGAAGTCCGAGATTGATCATCCACAGCAGGGTTGAAGCGGCAAAGACACCCAGATTTACAACCCCGTTGGTCATCTGAAAATGTCCGAAATACAACCCGAAAAAATAGAGGGCTACCGAGCCCCTGATGCCAAGTTCGGTGAAGGCAATCGTCGGGATGATGGCCATCATGAAATAGACCAGTGAGATCAGGATCATGGCGTCGAAATAGGGAAGCCTGACGCCGAATAACCGG
>JBAXFZ010000383.1:0-4437 GCA_037139685.1 Bacteroidota bacterium | reverse complement strand
GTTAGTAAAAACCAAAACCTCAACCCCATGAAAGTTACTATCGTAGGATCCGGGTACGTCGGATTAGTTACCGGAACTTGTTTTGCAGAAGTAGGGATCGAAGTCACCTGTGTTGACATTGACCAGAAAAAAATTGAAAACCTTAAAAATGGCATCATTCCCATTTATGAGCCTGGCCTGGAGGAAATGGTTCACCGGAACATGAAAAAAGATCGCCTGCGCTTTACCACCAACATCGCCGAAGCGCTTGAAGATTGTGAGGTACTTTTCAGTGCGGTAGGCACCCCCCCCGATGAAGACGGGAGCGCTGACCTTCAGTACGTGGTGAGTGTGGCCCGTGATTGCGGCAAAAACATGAAAGACTATTTGCTGATCGTAACAAAAAGCACGGTACCCGTGGGTACGGCTGAAAAGGTACGGAACGCCGTCCAGGAAGAACTTGACAAACGTGGCGTCAACCTCGAATTCGATGTCGCCTCGAACCCTGAATTCCTCAAAGAGGGCGCAGCCATCGATGATTTCCTTAAACCCGACCGCATCGTGGTCGGATGCGATTCAAACCGCGCTGAAGAACTGATGAAAGCGCTCTATAAACCCTTTACCCTGAATGGCCACCCGGTCATTTTCATGGACATTACCTCCGCCGAGATGACGAAATATGCAGCAAACTCAATGCTTGCCACGAAGATCAGTTTCATGAACGATGTTGCCAATCTTTGCGAAATTGTGGGTGCAGATATCAACATGGTACGAAAGGGAATCGGGTCGGACACGCGTATCGGCAACAAGTTCATCTACCCGGGTGTGGGCTATGGCGGATCGTGTTTCCCCAAAGATGTCAAGGCGCTGATCCATACAGCCGAGGATTATAAATACAGCCTGCGCGTTTTAAAAGCCGTTGAAGCAGTTAACGATGATCAGAAATCGGTACTTTTCAACAAGTTTATGAAACATTACAACGGCGATGTGGCCGGCCGTACGGTTGCCATGTGGGGATTATCGTTCAAACCGCAGACCGACGATATGCGCGAAGCACCATCGCTCGTCATCATCCAGAAACTGCTCGATGCCGGCGTTAAGGTAAAGGCCTATGATCCCGTTGCTATTCATGAGACCCAGCGAATATTGGGTGATAAAATTTACTATGCACCCGACCAGTATGATGCACTTATCGATGCCGACTGCCTGATGCTCGTCACCGAATGGCCGGAATTCAAATTCCCGAATTTCAACATTATCAAAAAACTCTTAAAAGATATGGTGGTGTTTGACGGAAGGAATATTTACGAAATCGCAGAGATGAAACGCAAAGGTTTCGCCTATTACTGCATCGGTGTTGATACCACCAGGTAGCCTCGCGCATCCTTTACATTCCGCCGGCTGACAATCAGCAATTGTGATCTATGTGCCTTCTTTGTGCCCCTTGTTGTTTAATTCATAAAACCGGACAGGGTAAACACGGAGAAGGCACATAGTGCACAAAACAGGGAACCATAGGCCGGTTTCCTTGCCGGGCAACCGGGGATTTTATAAATTTGACAGTAAAAATCAGAAACCATGATAAAGAAAAAGATTTTAGTAACCGGCGGGGCAGGTTTCCTGGGTTCCCATCTGTGTGAACGTTTGCTTCTCGAAGGAAATGAAGTTGTTTGCCTTGACAATTATTTTACAGGACAGAAACAAAACGTAGTCCACCTGCTCAGCAACCCCTTTTTTGAATTGATCCGGCATGATGTCACGATGCCCTTTTTTATCGAGGTTGACGAAATTTACAACCTTGCCTGCCCGGCATCACCGATTCACTACCAGTACAACCCAATCAAAACAGTAAAAACCTCGGTGATGGGTGCCATCAATATGCTGGGGCTTGCAAAACGCATCAAGGCACGTATCCTCCAGGCATCCACCAGCGAGGTATATGGCGATCCAGAGGTACACCCCCAGGTCGAATCCTATTGGGGACATGTCAATCCCATCGGCATCAGGTCATGCTATGATGAGGGGAAACGTATTGCAGAGACCCTCTTTGTCAACTACCACCAGCAAAACAATGTCCGGATCAAGATCATGCGGATTTTCAACACCTATGGTCCGCGCATGCATCCGAACGACGGGCGTGTTGTATCCAATTTTATTGTCCAGGCCCTTAAAGGCAACGATATTACCATGTACGGCGACGGATCGCAATCGAGGAGTTTCTGTTATGTTGACGACCTGCTCGAGGGAATGATCCGGCTGATGAATTCACGGGAAGATTTCACAGGCCCTGTTAACATTGGAAATCCCAATGAATTCACAATGCTTGAACTGGCCGAAAAGGTTATCAAACTTACCGGTTCAAAATCAAAAATCATATACATGCCGCTTCCGGCCGACGATCCGACACAACGTCAGCCCGACATCACCCTTGCCAAAAAGGAGCTCGGTTGGGAACCCAAAATCATGCTTGATGAGGGGCTGACTAAAACAATCGATTATTTCAAATCGATCATCTGAAACCAACAGACCCCGAACTTATGAAAATCCTTGTTACCGGATCCAATGGCCAGCTTGGCAACGAATTGCGGACGCTGGCCCCAGGCTATCCCGGTTATTCTTTTATCTTTACCGATGTCGGGGAACTCGATATCACCGACGAAACTGCAATTGACAGTCTTGTCAGGGAAGAGCATCCCGTGGCCATCATCAATTGTGCCGCCTATACGGCTGTTGACAAAGCCGAAACGGACGGGGCAACTGCTTTTCTTATCAATGCAGCCGCTCCCGGAAACCTCTCCAGGGTTGCTGCAAAGTACAATATCCTGCTGATCCATGTTTCGACAGATTATGTCTTCGATGGTACCGGGCACCTGCCCTACCGGGAAGATGACCCGACCAACCCTGTGTCGGCCTATGCGAAGAGCAAATTTGCAGGTGAAGAGGCCGTTCGTTCACTTGCAAAACATGCCCTTATCATCCGGACATCATGGCTGTATTCCGAGTTCGGCAACAACTTCATTAAAACGATCATGAAATACGGGAAAGAGCGCGGGCACCTGAATGTTGTCTTCGACCAGGTCGGCACCCCTACCTATGCCCGCGACCTTGCCGCTACGATCCTCGAAATCATCGGGAAACAACCGGTAGTTGAAGGGGTTGAAGTATATCATTATTCGAACGAAGGGGTAACGAGCTGGTACGATTTTGCAAAAACCATTGTTGAACTGACAGGGATCAGTTGTACGATCAGCCCGATTGAAACAAAAGATTACCCTTTGCCGGCAGTCAGGCCATTCTACAGCGTCTTTAACAAAGCCAGGATCAAACAACGCTTCGGGATTGAGATCCCCTACTGGCGCGACAGCCTTGCGGAGTGCATCGGGAGGATGAAATTATAAACCTGTTTACGATTTAAAAACATTGATATGGAGATTGAGAAGGTGGTATTGGAACGTGCCCGGCAATGGCTTGGCGGCAATTTTGATGAAAAGACCAAAGCAGAGGTAAAAAGCCTGATCGCTTCAAACCCCACTGAACTTACAGATTCATTTTACAGGGATCTTGAATTTGGTACCGGCGGACTGAGAGGCATCATGGGTGTTGGAACGAACCGCATGAACAAATATACGGTTGGCATGGCTACCCAGGGATTGGCAAACTACCTTAAACTGATGTTCCCCGAAAAACATCCTGTAAAAATGGCTATATCCCACGATAGCCGGAATAACAGCAAATTTTTCGCCCGGATCGTGGCAGAGGTTCTTTCTGCAAATGGATTCATGATTTTCCTGTTCGACGACCTGCGCCCTACCCCTGAACTCTCATTTGCCATCAGGCATCTCGGTTGCCAGAGCGGTGTGATGGTTACGGCATCACATAACCCCAAGGAGTATAACGGGTATAAAGCATACTGGGACGACGGTGCCCAGATGATAGCCCCCCACGACGAAAACGTGATTAGTGAGGTTCAGAAGATCACCTCCATCGACGAGGTCAAATGGGCCGGGATACCGGAAAACATCATCAGCATAGGTGCGGAAATTGACAAACTTTATCTTGACCGGGTCGCCGCGCTGTCACTCTCCCCCGAGGTTGTCGCACGCCAGAAAAACCTTAAGATCGTCTATACCCCGCTGCATGGATGCGGCCGGAAACTTGTTCCCGATATCCTTGCCAGGATGGGATTTGAAAACATCCATATGGTTCCCGAACAGGCCATCGCCGATGGGAATTTCCCGACCGTGCATTCTCCAAACCCCGAAGAGCATGATGCTCTCGATATGGCCATCAGGCTCGCCGAAGATATCCAGGCTGACCTTGTAATGGCCACCGATCCTGATGCCGACCGTGTCGGGACTGCAATAAGAAACAACTATAACGAGATGATCCTGCTGAACGGGAACCAGACGGCAGCCATCCTCTTTTACTATATCCTCAGCAGGTGGCAGGGCAAGGGAA
>JBAXFZ010000382.1:0-4444 GCA_037139685.1 Bacteroidota bacterium | reverse complement strand
CCGGCATGGTGCCGGAGAAATTTATCTTTATCAGCAGCCTTGCTGCTTTTGGCCCCGGCAATCCTGATACCGGAGAGCCCGTCAGGCTTTCGGATGAACCGAAACCCATCGAGCTCTACGGGAAAAGCAAACTCGAAGCCGAGCGCTACATCACCTCGCTCACCGGTTTTCCCTGGCTGATCATCAGGCCTACGGGTGTCTACGGCCCTAAGGAGAAGGACTATTTCGTATTTTTCCGGACCATCAACCGCGGGCTGGAACCCTATATCGGCTTTAAGAAACAAACCCTGACCTTTATCTATGTGCGCGACCTTGTCAGGCTGATATTCATCGCCATGACCTCGGCTCATTCACGGAAGTCCTACTTTGTCTCCGACGGGAGGGAGTACACCTCCGGGCAATTTGCCGAAATTACAAAAAAGGCGCTGGGCAGGAGGACCCTCCGGTTTACAGTGCCGCTTCCGGTCGTGAAGGCCATCGCCACCGTTGGTGAACGGATGGCCGGGTTGTGGGGTGGGACTCCCACGCTCAACACCGACAAATACAATGTACTGAGCAGTACCAACTGGCGTTGCGAGGTTGAACCCCTTGTGGCCGATTTCGCATTTGCGGCTGAATATGACCTGGAGAAGGGAGTGGCAGAAGCCCTGGAATGGTATAAAAAGGAGGGGTGGCTGTAAAATTAATATCATATTTTTTGTTTTTTTATGGTTATGGGAAATCAGGTTTCCAGCTTGAATGATATGATTCTTTTCAAGGGTTATTGATTTATATTTTTATATTTTTGTGTTAGGTTATGGTTGCCTGAAAACATTCTCAGGCAGCACAGCCTCATATATGAGCGAAATTACTGTCAAGCAGGTCTCTACCCATAAAGACCTGAAACGTTTCATCGATTTTCCTTTTCAGTTGTATAAAGGAAATGCCTTCTGGGTGCCCCCGCTGATTTTTGATGAACTGAATACTCTCCGAAAGGACAGGAACCCTGCATTTGAATATTGTGAAGCTGAGTATTGGATTGCATATCGTGATGAAATTGCCGTAGGAAGAATTGCCGGGATCATCAATCACAAGGAATCCGAGCGATGGGGGAAAAAACTGGTGCGTTTCGGCTGGATCGATTTTATTGACTCCCCCGAAGTCTCGGCGATCCTGATCAAAACGGTTGAGGAGTGGGGGAGGTCGAAGGGGATGACAGTTATCCATGGACCACTGGGGTTTACCGATATGGACCCCGAAGGGATGATGACGGAGGGTTTCGACCAGTTGTCAAGTCTTTCAGCCATTTACAATTACGCTTATTACAATGACCACATTGTACGGCTCGGGTTCTCCAAGTCAACCGACTGGATACAGTTTGAGATCAGGATCCCGGATGAAATTCCCGCCAAGGTTGAACGGATGACCGGGATTGTACTGGAAAAGTATAAGCTGCATCTGCTGAAGCCAAGAAAAGCAAGCGAGATCCGTCCCTACGCTTCTAAAATGTTCAAAATGTACAATGAGGCCTTCCATGACCTTTATGGCTTTACCGAACTGACACAGAAACAGATGGATGGTTATACCAAGCAGTATTTTGGTTTTATACGCCCGGAATTTGTTTCGCTTGTTATCGACAATAACGATGATGTTGTTGGATTCGGAATAACGATGCCCTGCCTGGCCAAAGCCCTGCAGAAGGCAAAGGGAAGGCTCTTTCCTTTCGGGTTTATTCACCTGTTAAGGGCCATGCGCCGCAACGACACGATCCATATGTACCTGATCGGCGTGCGGCCCGATTACCAGGGAAAGGGGGTGCTCGCCCTGGTTTACCATGAGCTCAACAAAGCATACAGGGAAGCAGGGATTGACCTTGCACGCACCCACCCGCAACTGGAGGAGAATTTCCGTGCAGTCTCGATATGGAAAAATTATGATGCAAGGATCAATATCCGCCGGCGTTGCTGGGCAAGGGAAATTTAATTAGTTGTTCGGAGTGGATCTTATTGCCGTTGATGCAATGAGCAATGAGCAAGGAGTAATGAACAATTGACAATTTCTCATTCCTCATTGCTCATTCATTTAAAAATTTCTCTGTGACTGAATCTCCTACCGGAAAAATGTCTGTGTGTTCTCCGGTTTCCCTTGCATTGGTTATAGTAGCCAATGCTGATCCGGGTAATCAGGTAATAAAACAAGCAGGGATAACCATTGGTTATCCCTGCAGAATCAAGTTTAACTTTACTTTAATTTGATCTTTATCCCGGCATTCAGTTCAACATTACTGAAGTTGAAGGAAATTTTTGCCTGTTTATTGGGACTTCCGTCAGGAATGGTTTCGTTTGAATTGAATTCTTTCTCGAAAGTCCATTCTTTTTGTTTGGTTGTGGCTGACGGCAACTTATCAACCCCGTTAATGGTCATCTCCGTATATTTTCCTTTTGAGGGGGCATAGGTGATTCCATTGTAAACAAGTTCGGCATAAATGGCAATTCTTTTTCCAAGGTTGAAATCGGCTCCTCCCGCAGCTGTAAAACCAACAGCAAGTCCACCATACAATTTTACTGCTGATGAAGATGAAGATGTGGATTTGTAAACGCTTCCCGATGAATTTGAAGTGCCTTTTTCAACAACCTTTGAAAGAGGAGCAACAATCAACCCTATCCTGGCATATGGATTTATCTTCTCAAGCCCGGGTGTGATCACAATAGCCGGAACGATCTGCACCATCATCCCGGATACTTTCGCTTCCGCCGAAGATGAACCACCTCCTGAGGAGGATGAATAATTAGCCGTTTTAGATAACCCAACAAATGTGTTAAAACCGATATCAAACCCAATGTATTTCGACATCATGAAGCCAAAAGCAAGATTTGCATTGAGGCCTCCCCCGAGACCTTCAGATTTTATCACATAATTATCGGCGGTGCCCGTATAGGTATTATCGGCCCATTCGGTGCCATTATACTGTTTGAGCCCCGGCCCGCCTCCAAGTCCGAAGCGGAGATACATTTTCTGTCCGTTTGTAATACCTGCCAACAGGCAGATACACATAGTCAACACGATGATCTTTTTCATAAGTTTTAGTTTTGTTAAAAGTTAGAATTAATCAGATTATTGACTTGTAAGAACACATTAGCAACAAGTCGGCTTGATTGGTTAACCGGTCTTGTTTTAAAAGTAAAATGCCAGGTTTATAGCCCCGCCGGTATTATAGTTATCGACGCCGAAATAGGTTGATCCGCCCCGTTTCACCGTTTTCGAGATGGCTGCTTTACTGACGGAATCCCAGCTTTCGGTTTCAATGGATGATTTCCCTGTGAACTTAAGAAGGAAGCCCCAGGAGAATTCGCCGCCAAGGGAAATTTTTGGTGCAATGAAGTACTCTACCCCTAAAAAGGCATTTGCCCCGAATCCGAAGGAAAAACCGTCGGCCGACTTCAGCACCCTGCTTGATACGGTGCCCGAAGTGTAGCTGCCATTGCTCCCCTGTTGCCATGGAATGATGGTTGAAAGCGGGTTGAGGTGATCGGCTGTGAAGGCGTTTCCGTAAGTATATGAATTGCTTTTCGAACCCAGCACGATATTTGCCATTGCACCCATATAGCCCTGGACACGTCCTTTGCCTTGTCTTTTCTCAATTCCGGCACCCAGCACAACGTTCAGTTCGCTCCTGGTCCATTTGTCGTTAACCAGGTCTTCAATCGGTGGTGAAGTATCGAGCTGATCGGCAATCGTGTTCTTTTTGGAATCCATCAGGTACCCGATGCGGACTCTTGTCCTGAGGGCGGTTTTGGGGTCGGTGAATTTTTTAACCTGGAGGGTATAGGTGGGAATGTTGTCGCCTAAACCGGGAAATGACCAGGATGGTGAAGCTGAGGCACTTGTCCCGTGAAACATGTTGCCGATAAATCCAAAAAAGGGAGCCGCATCCACTGATAAACCGATATCACCCTTTTCGGGCAAAATAGGAAATCCTTTTTTCGATGTGAGTTCCTGTCCGTTTACAATGCTCATGCAGAGGAATCCGATAACTAGCAGCAGGCTGATTTTTTTCATGTTTTTTGTTTTTAGTTAGTGTCAGGTGAATATTTATTTTTAGTTTGTAATTGAGGCCAAATTATTTAACAAGCGGTGAAAATATTTTCTCGGTTTTGGCTGTAAAGGAGCCGTTTTTACAGGTGTAATTTACTTCGACGATCATCAGGACCTGCGGGCAGGCAGGGTTGTCATACACCCAGGAGACCCGGTACAGGTTCTTCAGCTGGCCACTGATCAGGGAAAAAAGATTCTGCAGGGTGCTGATATCCGGAGCATAATAATACCTGCCCCCGGTCTGGGTCGACATTGCATTCAGTAAATATTCATCGGCACTGCCGAACCCGAGTGTGTACAACGGGATTTGTTTGTTCAGGGAGGCGGTTATTAAATCCGGCAGCGTGATGGTGGATTCATTGTCTATTCC
>JBAXFZ010000381.1:0-4447 GCA_037139685.1 Bacteroidota bacterium | reverse complement strand
GGCATCGAACCCCAGTAAGGTGCCGATTTCGTGTAACCGCTGCCATCATAAGCGATCTCGAAATTTTTCGGGGAGATGCCGCCGTTGACCAGGGTGACATAGGCAGGCGCTACCGGGTTGAAACTGAAAACGGCATGGTTGAGCGGGGAGGAATAGTTGAAATTCATCGAGTCGGCAAAGGTGCTTTGAACACCGGAAACACCCTGGTAGGTATAGGCCGGCACATTTGCGGTTGTATACCTGAACCAGGGGTGGAGAGGGGTATTGTTTGAATAATACCAGGTCAGGTAGCCCTCCATGTAAAGGTTGCCGCTTTTCTGAAGGTAGGATACCAGCAGGGATCCTTCGGCAACCGTCAGTGTATGCCAGCCCGAGGAGCCGGTCCCCAGGGTTACAAAAATACTTGCATACTGCCCGTGGTCAAACAGCAATGTCCTGACTGAATCGTACCCGACATGCAGGCTGTCCAACACGGTGGCCATGGCCTTCATGGAATTCGCGGAGGCGGAAAGGCTGACCAGCGCCACCTGCTTTTTTCCTATTGGCAGGGTGAATGCAAGCGATTGCAATATTCCCAGCGAGTCGGACAGCAACAGCTGCATGCCTGTTACCGTGCCCTGTGCGACATTCCTGGAGGCCCTTACCTGGTAACGCAACACCGTGATATCAAGTGGTGAAAGCAGATCAACCGTGACGGATGGTGCTGAAAGGAGAGTGACCATGGTATCTGAAGGAACCAGCTTCATTGCCAATTTTTTGGCAGCGAGTCCTCCCAGGTTTTTCAGCGAGACCACCAGGTCGGCCACCTCTCCCGGGTCGAGTCGCTGGTTATAGCCGTCGTCCACCTGCGGGGCTTCAAATACAAGGTCAGGAGCTGCCACCGTGAATTCAGCCCTTTTATCCCAGGCCCTCTGACCCGATCGTGCGTGGATGGAGACAGCAACGGGCCAGCCATCCGGCAGCTTTTGCCCCAGGGTGAAGGAAAATGCCGAAGGGAGCGTGATTGACTGGGCTGCCTGAAGCGATGCAACAGTAAAAACGCTGTCGTGGATGTCGAGCAGTGAATCGGGCGACCTCAGTTTCAGCAGGAGATTCTGAACCGGCTGCGATCCCCTGTTTGTAACCGTCAGTTTCAACTGTTGCGTTTTGCCGTTTTCAAGACGGGATTCATCACTGCCTGCAACCCCGGCGACGATTTCCAGTCCCGAGGCAAGTACCAGCACCTTAGATGCGGAGATCTTCCCTGCATCGGCGACACAAACATTTACATCATAGATCACGGAAGAGTCGGCCATGGTGCAGCTAAGCAACCCGCCCGGCGTGAGGGTGAGCCCGGGGGGGAAATCGTGTGGGATAAAGCTGAAACTCTTGCCCGACAGATCATTGGCATTCCATTGGGTACTGAGATCGGAATTGTGGTCATCCCCCTTTGAGATACCCGTGTAGCATGACTGGGTGAATCCCTGGTTATTCATTAACCCGTAGCGGAATTCAATCCGGCCGTCCGGGTATAGGATAAGGGCAAAATCATTTGTTGAGGTCGCCGCGTACCAGGCATCGGTCACCTTCCAGCGGATGATCATCGACTGGGGAGAGGACTGCAGGAATATACCGTCATTTTTCGGGGGATCATAGGTAAACAGTTGTGAAAAGGCCGGTGCAACCGATGCACTCGTCCTCAGCATGGCGACCTCATCGGTTGTATAATAACCGGGCAGGTGCCTGGATTCAAAGGTCACAAATCCAAAATAATTAATAAATACAGTATCATATTTTTTGCCGTAGAAGGGGAAGCTGAAAGGCAGGACAACCGCCGTGTCGCGTGTCAGGCTGTTGTCGTTTACCATCGAGGTGCCCGTTACCTGGGGCATGGTTGCCTGAACGGGATGCCTGGCATAGGTTTCGGAGAACGACCAGTCGTAGGGCGCCGTCCCGCCGGTGGCCGCCAGCTGCAGCTGCCACGGCTGGGAAGGGATGTATGGGGGCAGCGAGGCGGTGGTGATATCAACGACTGGTTTATCAACGGGTAGAACGGCGGAAACCAGGGTCACCGCGTTATCTTCTATGCTGACATCGTTACTGCAGGCGGCAAATTCGTGAACCCCGTTCCGGTAACTGATAAAGGAGGCCTGCCGGATTGCGCCGTTACCGGTCCGGTTGAAATCACGCTCTTCAATGCCCAGGAAAAAACGCGCTTTCGCACCCTCCGGTACCATGTTGAGAAGTTGCGTCACATCCAGCCCGAATTCTATGGTTTTTGCCCCGGGTATTGTATCCCACCCCTGCATCACGTGTTCGCCTCCCTGGTAATTAAAAAAGGGGAAATCCATCACATGTTCGGGCATCCGGGCTGTCGTATCTGCGCTAACTCCTGCCAATACCCGTATCCTGTCGCGCAGGTTATAGTCCAGTTTCATCCTGAAGGCCAGAAGCGGATGATAAACAGTGTCTGGCTCAACCACATACACCCTGTTGTTCCATACGCCTCCTTCCTCATAATTCAGGGCAAAAGAGCGGTATAGGGCGTAGGTGTATCCGTTGTCCTCCCAGCCCGTGCCGTATGAGTTTGCAAGTTTGAAGGCGCCGATTTCCCAGTCCCTTGCATCAACGATCCCGTCACCGGTAATATCGAGGTTGTTGGTGTATTTCCCGTCGTGGTTGATATCAAACCTGATTGAATCGTTATATCCAACCACCGTCAGTCCATGGTCGGGAGCAGGCGCCCAATCCAGGACGACATGCTTCCCGGCTTCCGGGAAACCGGCCGGGAGCACCGACATCGAGTAGAGGGTTGCGGCATCTGTCGTAAAACAGGCGATCCCTCCCGTGGCTGATCCGTCAAGATGGTCGGCCAGGTAGTTTTTGAGTGTGAGGATCCCCTCCGTGCTGTTTGTCTTTATGGCATAAACCTGCCTGATATGGTTTGACATCCCGCGGTAATACTTATCATAACCGCTGATCCATCCCTGTGTGGAGACAATCGTATCGATCCCGTAATCAGCCGAGGTCATGTGTCCCTGCTGTTTTATGGCCTCGAAACTCTGCAGGAAATCGACTCCCGTGAAGCGGTCGCCATGATTCATGAAATTCCAGGTATAGTGGGGCGGGTAGCCGTTTTCCCAGGCGGATCCGGGAAGATCCCTCAGCCGGTTCATTTCGTAACTGAACACATATGCCACCCCGCAGTATTGCTGGCAGGTATAAAACAGGTACTGGTCTTTAATCCCCGGCCAGTATTTATTTTGGGAATTGTCAACAGTGGCGGGCAGCGACCGGTTGCGGTAACCTTCAGGAAGCTTTAAAAGCGGGACCCTAAGGGCTGTTAATGAATCACCTGCCCTGTCGGGGAAATAATACTGCCGGTTTTCAGACCGTTTATGAATTACCTGGCTATTTACCTCCCTGACCCCGGGAAAAAGGAACAAAAGGAAAAAAAGTGTCGTTAGATACGATTTCATATCGACAGGCGTTGTAAAAACCATTTTGAAGCTCTAACAAAGTTACAAAATTAACACCTATCGGAACCTATACATTTTTTAAGTAAATTTGCACTGGAAATTAATTTCATTTAATCGTTCACGCATGAAAATTCTCACCATTTTTTCCGCTCTTTTCCTGTTAACAGCCATTTACAGTTGTCAGCATTCCAGTATTTGTACGGGAACGACCCCTACCTATACTGCAAATGTCAAGCCAATCCTTGATTCATATTGTGCCATGCCTGAGATGCATTGTCATGGGGGCAACGGCAGTGATATCAATCTGAGTGATTATGCAGGTGCTTCACAGGCAAGCAAGAAAAAAAGTTTCATGGGTTCTATCGAGCACCGGACGATTTATGCCCAGATGCCAAAAGGCGGCGTGGTGATGCCGATCGACCAGATCAGGGTACTCTCATGCTGGGTTGAGAACGGATCCCCCGAATAAAAAGCATTTCCCTTCCGTATGATACGGGCTCCGGCCTCCGTGCCCTTTTCCCGTCAATGCTTTACCTTCCCCCCCGGATTTACGGGGTTCAGCTACTGGTATCTTTCAGCCCTGTTAAAGGGGGATGTTCCCGTGTTTTTTAGGAGGATTTGTCTTGCTCTTGTTCTGGGTGAGTTCGAGTGCCTGGATCAGTTTCATCCTTGTCTGACGGGGTAAAATAATCTCATCCACATATCCAAGTTCCGCAGCTTTATACGGGTTGGCAAAGGTGGAGCGGTAATTGTCAACCGCATCGGCCCGGTCGGCTTCATTTAATTTTCCCTTGTGTATGATGTTTACGGCACCTTCGGGTCCCATTACGGCAATTTCGGCAGTAGGATAGGCATAATTGACATCGGCCCCGATATGTTTGCTCGACATCACGTCGTATGCGCCACCGTATGCTTTCCTTGTAATCAGGGTTATTTTGGGCACGGTAGCTTCTGCGAAGGCATAGAGCAGCTTTGCACCATGTTTGATG
>JBAXFZ010000380.1:0-4447 GCA_037139685.1 Bacteroidota bacterium | reverse complement strand
TATCGTATTCTTTTTGGGTTTGTCCGCTATACTTTGGGGGAGGCCAGGGCAGCAGACCATTTCCAGGTGGTTTGATACTGCCAGTCTGTATGCGGTTCATGGCCGGTGGGGTGCATATTACGGATTGAGTACACACATACAGAGGGCTGCACGTATTCCGTGGGTTGCACAGGTACCGTGGGGTGCACGCATACCGTGGGTTGCATACATGCCGTGGGGTGCATGCATGCCGTGGGGTGCACGCATACCGTGGGTTGCATGCATACCGTGGGTTACACCCAAACCGTGGGTTGCACCCACGGTTAATGGGTGAGGAGGGCATTGCCGATACGGCAGTCGAGACAGCGCTTTTTTTCACAGTAGTAACGTTTCAGATGAAGCAGGGCCTGGGTATGCAGGGCTGTGCCGATGGGCAGCCCGGCTGCAGTCCACCGCGATATTTCCGCATTGTGTTCTCCATTGACTTGCTCCAGGAATGAGAGTGCCTTTTCACGCATGGCAGGCTGGTCCTTTTCAAGACCAAAAAAAAACATTAACGGCACTATTCCGTTAATGATCAGCAGGTTTATGCTGTCACGGCCAATGATTTTCCTTTGACAGGCAGTCTCTTTTCCAAATACGTAATGTGTATCCCAATATGAAGAAGCACAAATGTTCAACGCCTTGAGCACCTCGCTGAACGAACCATCTTCGATAAGTTCGAAAAACTTCAGGTGTGTTGAAACAAGGAAATCAACCCACTGGCTGATGCGGATGGTAGGAAAATTCATCGGCCGGAGCCTGAGAAATTTCCAGGTACCAGCCGGCACAGACTTCAGGTTGTACTTCTTCTTCATAAACTGGTACTCATGCAGCAGCGCCTTTGGATAATCTCCTTCAATTGAGTTGTCGAGCAGCCCCGACTGTCCGAAAAACAGGGCTTCCAGCTGAAGAACCTGCTCACTGTGCTTCCTGACAATTTTCAGGGGCAGAGATTTCGCAAGCAATTCAAATGGAACCCCATTTATTTTGAACCCAAATGAACAAGCCATATGCTGGTAAAAGGTCTCCTCCCAGTCAGCCTTACAGTTTCCCCACAATTGTTTGACATTGAACGCCTTGCAAACGAGCCGCTCCACGGCAAGGCCAGGTGCCCATAGACTGAAGCCTGTTTCAGCAACTCCCTGCAACTGGTTGTAACAGGGGATCCATTGCTGGTTGATCATCATCTGCTGGTAACGGTCCAGTATCCTTTCAGGAAACCTGTCCTTTACCACCAGGGTCTGCATCGGTCCGCCATCGGGATGATCCACGGCAAGATCAGCCTCATAAACGACATGCAGGATGGCATTGTCATAAGCAGGATCGAACTGGTGACCATGCTTAAACCAATGGGAAGCCCTGACATGAATTTCGACATTCCCGGCCCAGGTGGTATCGCCGATACGCAACCGGGCATTGAAAAAATCAGGGCCGCCATCCCTGTTTTGGTCACCCGGGTGCAGAATAGTCAGGGTATCACCGGCTTCGGTTTTCAGGTCCGGGTAGAGTTGCCTTGATTTCCACAGGTAAGACAAGAATTGCTCATTCATATCAAAAGGTTTTTAAGATGAGACTTTTCAGCCCTTAATCAGGTTAATGGAAAAAGGTAATATGCATTGTTGAAAAAAAAGTGAAATATATTTTTATCTTTGCATGAATTAAAACAGGAGTAAGCGAAATGAAAGATGTCGCAACGCTGGTTTCCGGGATTGATTACAAAATAAGGAAACTGATAGAGCATCATGCGCTGCTCCGTTCGGAAAACAGAAGCCTGATTGATGAAATCCGTGAACTTAAACTAGTCACCAGCGACCAGAAACAGAAGATCAGGCAGCTTGAAGAGAACATTAAAATTCTTAAATTAGCTAAAACACTTGAAAACAAAGAAGGAAACGTTGAAGCAAAATTAAAAATCAACGAATTGGTGCGGGAAATCGATAAATGTATCGGGCTTTTAAACACTTAGAACCGGAAGCAGAACAATGGAGGAACTTTCTGTATCGCTGCCCATAGCTGAACGTTCATACAGGTTGGCGATTGACAAAGAACATGAGGAACTTTTTCGCAAAGCTGCCAAACTGATCGATAAAAGGATCAGGGATTATTCAACCAGCTATGCGTATAAAGACAAACAGGATCTTCTGGCGATGGTAGCATTGGAATATGCAACCGGTTACCTTAAAAATGACCGTTTGATGTCGGAAAACGAGAAGCTTTGGCAGGCAAAACTCGTTACAATTGACCAGGCACTCGATGAGCAACTGATCAGTATCAAGCCGTAACAGTTCTTTGAAAATATCTGAAAAAACACCCGCATTCACTCAGACAGTTTGTAAACCTAACATTACAAATATCAGGTTATGACTCAGACGTTCGTAGGACAGGCCTCACTCATGCCCCGGCATGAGATCCGGATTCATTTCCGGGCAGTGGAAGTTCGAAAAACATGGCATTCCTATTCGTGTCGTATGAGGTTTATCAATACCCTACTGAGTGGTGCGGGTTTTTTCTTTTATTCTCCGACGTTCCTTCACAATTAATCATAAATAGGCAGGATTAACAACATCCTGCGAAAAAAAACCAAAACAATGGGAGGAATTCTGCTATATATCATCATCGGGGTAACAGGAGTTATCCTGGGAGGTGTAATTACCGGAACTATTTTAAACAGGGCACTCGAACGCAAACGCGATGTATTGCTCAAAGAAGCCATGGAAAAGGCCGAAGTTGTCAAGAAGGAGAAAATCCTCCAGGCCAAGGAAAAATTCCTGCAGCTGAAAGGGGAACATGAAAAATTCGTTCATGAAAAAAATGAAGAAGTTTCACGTAATGAAAACCGCCTGAAACAAAAAGAGGGCACCCTGAATCTGAAAGTTGATGAATTTGCCAAGAAACAGAAGGAGATAGCCACTATCAAACAAACGCTGGCCCAGCAGATGGAGATCATCACCAAGAAACAAACCGATCTCGACAAGGCTATGAAGGTCCAGGTTGAAAAACTTGAAGCCATCTCCAACCTTTCAGCCGTTGAGGCAAAATCGCAACTGATCGAGACTCTCAAGGAGGAGGCCAAATCGGAGGCGATCGTCCATATGAAAGACATCATTGACGAAGCAAAACTCACAGCCAACACCGAAGCCAAAAAGATCATCATTGAGACCATCCAGCGCACAGCCTCCGAACATGCCATTGAAAATACCGTCTCGGTTTTTAATATTGAAAGCGAAGAGATCAAGGGGCGCATCATCGGGCGCGAAGGGCGCAACATCCGCACGCTCGAATCGCTGACGGGCGTTGAAATCATTATCGATGATTCACCTGATGCAATTATCCTCTCCGGGTTTGACCCGGTTCGCCGTGAAATTGCCCGCCTGTCGCTGCATAAACTGGTCACCGATGGGCGGATCCATCCTGCCCGTATCGAGGAGGTGGTGGCCAAAACCAAAAAGCAAATCGAACAGGAGATCATCGAAACAGGAAAACGCATAAGCATCGACCTGGGAATCCATAACATGCACCACGAACTGGTCCGCATGATCGGGAAAATGAAATACCGTTCATCATATGGCCAGAACCTGCTGCAACACTCCATTGAAGTTTCGAAACTGTGCGCCACCATGGCTGCTGAACTCGGACTGAATCCAAAAATGGCAAAACGTGCCGGTTTGCTTCACGACATAGGAAAGGTGCCCGACACGGAGCCGGAATTACCGCACGCAGTGCTTGGCATGAAGATGGCTGAAAAATTCAAGGAGAAGCCTGAAATCATCAATGCCATCGGCGCTCACCACGACGAAATAGAGATGAATAACCTGATCTCCCCCATCGTCCAGGTATGCGACGCCATCTCCGGCGCCCGCCCCGGTGCACGCCGCGAAGTGGTTGAAGCCTACATCGAACGGTTAAAACACCTCGAGGAACTGGCACTCAGCTACCCGGGCGTTGTTAAAACCTATGCCATCCAGGCCGGTCGTGAATTGCGCGTGATCGTCGGCGCCGATAAGGTCACCGATGTGGAGGCCAACCAGATATCATTCGACCTGTCCAAGAAAATCCAGAGCGAGATGACCTACCCGGGCCAGATCAAGATCACGGTTATCCGTGAAACCAGGGCGGTCAGCTACGCAAAATAGATTGGAATTAACTCTTCAGCAACCCTGCATCAGGCAAGTGATGCAGGGTTGTTCATTTTTGGATCGTGACGATTCCCGTCAAAGAGTAAAAAAACAGCCGTGTGGCCGAAGAGCATTAAAAATGTACTTACATTTGAACTGACAAACAGGCCCCGGTCACGGCATGAAAGAAAGTCCGGGAACAATACAGGCGATATCGGCAAACCCCAACTAATGCGCTGTTTATGAAATCGGTACTGTTGTTTTTAGCCCAGGGATTCGAAGAATACGAGGCCAGCGTTTTTACCGATGTG
>JBAXFZ010000379.1:0-4462 GCA_037139685.1 Bacteroidota bacterium | reverse complement strand
GTCACCTTCACACCGTTGTCAAACAGTATCCTGACAGGATGAGTTTTATAGGATTTAATTCGCTTTAGCATTATATTACTGGTAGGACAAATATTCAGCGGGATACGATTCCCGGCGAGCCATTTCATCACCCCCGGTGAATCGGCAGCCCCGATACCATGCTGGACGGCATCGAGTCCGAGAACCTCGACAGTTTCCTTTACCGAATCAGCCGTCCCGAATTCACCGGCATGGGCTTTGCATTTCATTCCCTGTTCACGGGCAAAGCGGTACAACATCTTAAAATTTGCAGCAGGCTGGGCAAATTCATCATCATACAGGTCAACCGACCTGAAATAACCGTATCCGAGAAATGATTCAAAACCTGCCATCAGCTTGTCAACCGGCTGGCTTCTTGAAAACCCGAGTTCAGGCCGGAAATCGATGGCGGGGGCAACAGCCTGGTGATAATGCCGCAGTGCGGAGACAATCCGGTCGGGGGAAAAGTGAAACAACTTGCCAAACATGACATCAATACTCATCTCCAGCCTGGTTACCCCATCCCTCCCGGCCTGGACGAATGCAGCCTCCACTGCTTTTTCAAAGGCATCCGGCAATTCAAAAAAAGGACGGTAAACCCGGCCGATCCAACTGTTAAGGCCTGCTATCCCGTCCCCGGCAGTACTGAATTTTTCAAGTTTTTTCCCGAAATGTTTTTCTATGACCTGCCTGTTTCCCCCAAGCAGGCAGTGATTGTGAAGATCGGCTTTGGGAAATGCACGCAGGGCTGCAAGGCTGTTATTCTCCAGGGCATCCCGAAAGTCAGGCGATATGCTGTTTTCGTAATCCACCGCTTCCTATTTATTGACCTCAACGAAATTCTGGTATATCTTCATGTCGTTTTGCGAAATGGTAAAGTCAAATTTATGGGGAAGGTTATTGTTGTTCGATAAAATGATCGTGTATTTGTTATCTCCCACGCTGTTGAACTGGATATAACTGGCTGCTGTCATGGTGTTTGACTGATCGTTTACGCTTAGATTCTGAACACTCAGAACAGAGAAATTGTTCACATCGAATTCAAGCAACGATTTGACCGGGTACAACGACGAGAGTTCAATCCGAGCCTCCACGATTTTCCCGGAGTACCGCACCTTGCATGTCGCTTTTGCAAGCGGACTGTCGTAATGCAGGGGTTCGGCCGCCATAAGGCTGTCGCCAGGCTGCAGCACTTCTGCGGCAAGCTGTTTCCCCGTGATTTGGATTTCAGGATTCTTTTTACATCCCCTTACCGAGGTGAACAAGATGAATCCTGTTAAAAACCCCAGGATGAATACAATAGTCAGCCTGATCCAGGTCACCGGCCATTTTGTGCGGATGGCCTTTACTTCGGGATTTTCGTGCAGAAGGGAATGTTTATCCATATTTTTCAAGGGTTTTGTATCAATGACAATTGCAATGAAGTTTATACTGCCGCGCTGCTTCTTCAGTTTTAGTCATCACGCGGAGCAGGTTCCCTCCCCATATTTTCCGGATATCCCCTTTCGAATATCCCCGCCTGACAAGTTCCAGGGTCAGGTTTCCCATTTCACTCACATCAAAGCACCCATCAACGCCGCCGCCGCCGTCAAAATCGGTTCCGATGCCAACATGCCTGATGCCGGCAATTTTCACCATGTGATCAATGTGGTCAACCACATCGGATACGGTAGCAAGCTTCTGGGGGAATTTTTCATTTACGGAATTCCATGCTTTCCTTGCCGCCTTCATCTCATCATCATTCAGTCCGTCAAAATCATGATATTTTTTTCGAACCGCCGTTCTTGCCGAATCTCGTGCCGGGTTAGGGAGAGGTGTTTTAACATAATCACTCAGGATACACATCTGGACGACTCCCCCGTTTTTGGCAACTGCCCTCAGCAGATCATCCGACAGGTTGCGGGGGTTGTTGCACAAGGCCTTTGCGCATGAATGCGATGCGATCACAGGCACCTTTGTAAAGGCAAGAACATCTTTTGCCGCCTTGTCCGAAATATGGGATATGTCGACCATAACCCCTACATGGTTCATCTCCTGAACGACTTCATAACCGAACTTACTGAGTCCGTTATGTTCGGTGGAGTCGGTCGAAGAATCGCAGATATCATTGTTTTTGGTGTGACACAGGGTGATATAGCGTGCTCCGCGCAGGTAATAGGTACTGATCAGCGAGAGGTCCTTCCCGATCGCATACCCGTTCTCGATACCGATAAAAACGGCCCTTTTCCCCGTTTTCCTGACCGCCTGAATTTCAGATGGTGAAACGACCAGCCCGGCAAGCGCCTTGTTCCGGCCGACAACAGCATGGATGGTGTCGAAAAGAGTGATCGCTTTCTGTTTTACCTTTTCATTTGCATCAGGGTTACGGGGCCCCTGCGAAACAAAAACAGCAAAAAACACGCCATCAAGACCACCCTCTTTCATGCGTGCAAAATCAATTTTGGAATATTCCGTCCGGGAATCATGCCTCACCGACATATCAAACCCCTTCTGCATCATTTGCATCGGCGTGTCGGTATGGGAATCTATTGTAAATACCGTATGATGAATCGCTGCTGCCTTTTTCTCCAGGCTCCCGTTCTTTTCAGCAGCGAAACCGGCGTTCAAAATAATAAAAAGCAATAAAATGGCTAATGCATAACTTTTCATCAGGTAGCTGTTGTTAAGAATGAATATCGGGACGCGTGATAGGTGACGCGTGACGCGTGACGCGTGATAAAAGAATTGAAATTCGTATGGGTTTTCCAAAGGGACCGGTATTTTCCATTGTTACATCAACTGCCTGAGGTAAAGCTGTATTGCATTTTCCAGTCCAAAATAGAGAGCATCGCAGATTAGGGCATGGCCGATCGACACCTCGAGAAGCCCTGGAATATTCTGTGCGAAAAATTTCAGGTTCTCAAGGCTGAGGTCATGGCCGGCATTTATGCCCAGTCCAGCCTCCGTCGCTGAAAACGCGGCTTCGCGGAAAGGGCTGATGGCCCGGTTCCTGTCGGAGGGGAAGTTCTTTGCATAGGATTCCGTGTAGAGTTCAATCCGGTCAGTTCCGGTATTTGCGGCCTGCCTGATGAGCCCCTTATCAGGGTCAATGAACACGGAGGTCCGGATGCCCCTGTTTTTAAATTCAGTGACCACCTCCTTTAAAAAGGCTTCATGGCTGAAGGTGTCCCATCCAGCATTTGAGGTCAGGACACCGGGAGGGTCGGGTACCAGTGTTACCTGGTGAGGTTTCACCTTGCACACCATGTCGATAAAGTCGCGGGAAGGGTACCCTTCAATGTTAAACTCACCTGCCAGCAGGGGTTTAAGATCAAAAACATCCTTATACCGGATATGGCGCTCATCGGGACGGGGATGAACAGTAATCCCTTCGGCACCGAAGCGCTCACAGTCAAGGGCCGCCCTGACAACATTGGGCATGTCGCCTCCCCTTGCATTCCGTAAAGTTGCTATTTTATTGATGTTGACACTTAATCTGGTCATTTCCGGCTTGTTTGTTGCAAATCTACAATAAAAAGGGGGTCGGTGACCGGCAAAACAGGATCAAAAGCAAAACAATTTTCATGATGAATTGAAGTTATTTATAATTTTATGGTCAAGCCGGTTGGGCCTGGTCATCATTAATATTCCTGTTGGTTTTTTCAGGCAAAGCAGTTATGAGAGTAGTTGTTCAGCGTGTTTCAAAGGCATCCGTGGCCATTGACGGGGTAATTGCCGGTCAGATCGGCCCCGGGCTGGTGGTCCTCCTGGGTATTGAAACCCGCGATGGCACGGCCGACTCGGAGTGGCTGACCGCCAAACTGGTCAAATTGCGGATATTCAACGATGCGGCCGGCATCATGAATTGTTCCATTACCGAAAACAACGGGGATATCCTTGTGATCAGCCAGTTTACCCTGCACGCAAGCACTAAAAAGGGAAACCGTCCGTCGTATATACGGGCAGCCAGGCCGGAAACAGCGATCACTTTATACGACCATTTCATAACATCACTGGAAGGCCTGCTCGGCAAAAAAGTTGAAACCGGGGTTTTTGGTGCCATGATGGATGTCAGCCTTGTAAATGACGGGCCTGTAACCATCTTTATGGATACACATGCTAAAGAGTGAAGGACCGGTGATTTTATAGACAAGTTAGGTTTATATCAAAAATATTCTGATCTTTGGATTTGATATGACATATAGGACGATTTATGCTCATCCGGGTTGAAATATCAGGAATCACATTGTAATGCGGTCATGGAAAAGAAGATGATGACAGGAGATGAGCCGATAGATGGCAAAGGACAGGCAACGGCTGTTCACGAAGCTGCGTATCAGACATTGCTTGAACTCGACAGCGATGCGATCATGGTTGCCAGGGCAAATGACGGTCTGATCCTTGAGGCAAACAGGGAGTGCCTTGAAATACTGGGTTATCTGCCGGCTGAAATCACCTGTTTGAC
>JBAXFZ010000378.1:0-4494 GCA_037139685.1 Bacteroidota bacterium | reverse complement strand
GCCAGCTCGATCTTCGGATCCAGTCTTTCTTCAAATTTCGAAATAAAGGAAATCTCATACTTTTCATTTGCCATCAGCGGTGCTAATAAATTGTTCAGAGCTGTCATCAGCCCGTGTTTTTCCAGCACATGGGGACTGATATTATGTGAGATTCTGGAAACCTCGTCGATCGCCTCGGAAATCACGATCTGCAGACGGTTTCCGATGGCCTCCCTGTTTTCAGGTTTCGCATCCAGAAAAGCCTGAAAATAATGGTTAATGGCCGAAAGAACGGGCCCGAGTCCGTCGTGAAGGTCGCGGGCAATGCACCTTCGCTCATTGTTTTCCGTTTCCACAACTGCCTCGATAAGCTTTTGCTTCAGGACTCCCTGTCGTCTCAGCCTGAAATAGAACAGGCTGAAAACAAAGGCAAGGGTGAGTGTGATTGAGATGATGACAAGCAGAATGATCTGGCGATGGTTAAATTCATTCTTTTTCTGCTCCTCCCTGATCTTTTGTTCCTTGACAAACAGGTCGTACCTGGCCGATTGCTCAATGATCTGGCTGTTCATCCGGTCCCTGTAAAATTCGCTCCTCAACAGGTTAAAAAGGTTTTGAAATTCATACGCATCTCTGAATTTGCCCATTCCCGCAAAAGCAATGGCATACAGCTGATATATGCGCATGTAGAGATTTCTGTTCTTCCATAACGGAGAAAGACGGGTTGCATTATCCAGGGTTTCCAATGCCGAGTGGTAATCCTTTTTGCTGATATAGAGGTTCCCCAGGTTGATCAGCGAATTCATGGCCTGGAAAGGCAGACCGGCTGCCAGAAAATTGGAAACTGACTGCTGTGCCAGATCAAGCGCTTTATCATAATTCTTGCCCAGGATATACTGATAGCTCAGTTCATTCTGGGAAGTCGCCAGATCGCGCATATTGCCGGTCCTTTTAGATAGTTCCATGCACAACAGGGAGTACTTGAAAACAGAGTCGGGATAACTCGCGGCCGGATTTCCGGATTCGTTATATAGCGCTGCCAGGCGATTCCAGGCATAAGCCTGGTTCTTATCGGAGAGGGGAACAGGCCGTTCAAGAAGCCGGTTGATCAAACTGATCCCTTTACTGTATTCCAGTTTCTGGCGATAGGCCTCGGAGAGTTCAATCCTGACAAAGTCGGCATCGGCTGTATTCTCGGGGAGTATCTCGATCGCCCGCATCAGGAGTCTGATCGCGTTGTCGGGCATTGACCGCTCAAGATACCATTGGGCATGGTACGGCAGTGAGTCAGGATGTTTGACCTGGTCAGGGTCTGCAGGTGGTGTTTTCCCGGCATCGGTTGTCCCTGTTTTCCCTGTCTCATTGATCCTCATTTGCAGGTAGCTGAGCCATGCATGCTGCACTACTGTAAGCTGATCGCCGTATGCAGAAAGTGTTTCAAGACATCTGACGGAAGTGTTGACATCGGTCGTGACACTGTTCAGAGCCTTGTTATACAGAGAATCAAATCTTGTTTGAAAATTTCCATCCTGGCTGAAAAGCGTCGTTGAAAGCAAAATTACCAGGAAAGTCGCGACGGTCTTGCAAGGTCTTTTCAAGATCAGGAGTATTAAACCAACTTCGGGATAAAGATACGATTAATTGTTTGGACTCGTCGCCTTCCTATTTTTTGCAGTTTACTGCACAGCTGAAAGGAATGGCCTCGTAGACTATGAATATCGCTTCTTCTCTGTTTTTCACTTTCCTTTAATGGCTGATGCTGCTATCCGCTTGCACTCTTTTTCTTCAGTGTGAATGACTGCTTCAATCTTTTTTTGCTGAATATCTTTTTTTCGGCCATCTCATTTTTCAGCGAAATTCAAATATTCCAGATCATCTGCTTTAGACTTCAATTCATTCATGTCGGACTGAAGCCGGGTATAAAAATTATCTAAAATGGTCTAACCTATCATTTTTACCATTATTGTCATATGACCGGAAAATTTTATAATTTCGTTTTTTAAGGAAGTCACAAACACAAATCAAGGGATTCCTTATGGCATTATTCCGTTCATTTTTGTACCCCATTTGTACCTCGAACTCATAATCGTCTGATCTTTAACACGAGTTACTTTCTGCATTGGTATATGAAAAAAGAGGCCACAGGATATTGTAGTCTTGGTCTTTTATGTCCTTGAACACCTCTCGTATTCTATCAAATCCTTGAAACTGCTCTTTTTGAGCGATAAATTGATTACAAAGCTCATTCAGTTCCGAAACTAAAGATTCGATAGTTGCCATTGCCGGCAAATATAAAGTGTGAAAAAGTCAAACTATGTCGTTGGGACTTTAGGAGAGTAATAATATTTCATTCTTCATGAGGATGGAACTTACTGATGAAAATCATGTTGTTATGGGTTATACGGTCAAATATCAGTCCAAAACCTGATCAACCACGTTAGTCCAGTTAGTTTTGAAATTCAATTTATTTAAAATTACCACTAACTAACCAAGCCATTAGTGGTTCTGGATTGGGACTCCCGTCCTCAGATAATGTTTGAACATTAACATCATCTCTAATTCCAACATACAAAACATCTTTATTAGTTAAGCGGAACATCAGCATGAGTGTTTTAAGCAAAAGAAAAAGGAGGGGGCGAAAGCCCCCTCCCCTTACCATGAAAAAGAGTAAATGTCCCTGTTTAAAGGGTGACGGAGAGTTCGGCCTTGTTGCCGGGGGTGTCGGTTGCAATGGCCTTAATGGTCATCCCGGCCGGGGCGCGGCCCGCAAAGGTTGTGGTATAACGGAAAACACATTCGGGCAGCATATACTCGCATATCCCCTCCTCGAACATGTTCCCTTCGGCCGAAATAAACTGGATTTTCACCTGGCGCACCTTAAAGTCGTCGGTTGCCTTCACGGTGATCACCTCTCCCGGGTTGCCGTGATAATCGGAGGTGTCGATCCGTTTCACGACGGGAGGCGTGAGGTAATCCCTTACGGCCAGGGTAAAGGGTGTAAGGCCGCCGGTTGCCTTCTCGCTGTATTCAGCAAGCAAAGACGGGTTTTTCTGCATCGCAACGGCATATTCAACCGCCTCTTTAAACTGTTCCCGGACCTTGAGCTGGTTCACATTTGATCCCTTGCCGGGCCTGGCCGGCAGGATCGACATAACGCTTTTCCCGTTACGGTTTTTAAGCAATACCTGGTTCCCGAAGATACCACTGTAGCTTTTTCTCAATTCATTCGATGTTGTTTTTGACATGGCTTTAAGAATTAAAGGGTGAATAGATATGATCCCGGCCGGAATCGGTGATTTGTACAAACATCTTGGAAATGCAAAATGCAAAATGCATGACCTTTTATTCCTTGTCTCTCAGGTAAATTTGAATTTCATCCACTTTGCGCAATATCTCTTCCGAGCTTTTGCTGATGTCGCTTCTCAATGTTTCAAAGTCCCTGCGGTTGTCAGATTTGTGCGTTAAGATGTCCTGTTTAAGGTTGGTAAGATCGACGTTGATCTCGGCGATGCGCACCTCCAGGTGGATCCAGATGGTTACGCAGCCGATGATGAAGCCGGCCACGCCTACCAGCTGCGAGAGGCTGAGACCGGCAAGGTTTGCCCGGGCATTCATGGCGAATAGGCTTTCCTGACCTGGGTGCTGGCCAGGCAGTATTCAACATCGGCCAGGTGGTAATAGATCTTCCTGCCCAGTTGGCTGTAGGGGATCAGTCCCGATTCGCGGTAATTTGCCAGTGTTCGTTTTGAAATCCTTAGCAGCTGGCAGATATCGGCGCTGTCGAGCCAGTTCATTTTAACCTGCAATCCATCGGTAATCTTCTCCTCGATGAGGCCCAGGCGCTGCGAAATTTCGGACAAAGCCTGCTGAATGTGAATTGTTGTTTCCATGGTTCTTGGTGTTAATTGGTTATGCATGCAAAAATACAACGGCAAAAGGGCCGGCGGTAGTGGCAAAAGGTGGTGCCACCCTTGTATATATGCCAGATATACTGTATATTAAATCATTTTTGACGGGCCAAGATCCGGGAAATTTTCTGCATTTTGCACAATAATGCATTGATACGGTCAACCGTTTCTGGTGCCGGGGTGTCAAAATGGTTCTTAAGGCTTCCCCCGCTTATGTTTTGCTGCCGGGGTGTGCTGAAGGCACCTGCAAGCAGCTGGCAAAACCTCGACTTGTTGAGGTTGATAAGCCGGGCCTCGTAAAATAATCGGGCGATCACGGCAATCTCCTCAACGGTGCTCCTGACCGGTATCTTCCCGGCTTCTGCAGCCTGGGAATTCTCTCCGGTGATTAATGGCAGGTAGTCGCTGATAAAGGTGTAGCACCTCAACTCATCCTCCAGATCCACCAGGAATTTCCGCCATAAACCGGCATAACTGCTTGTCATTCGGGTCAGCTTATCGCGCGTACTTTCGTCCGGCGGCTCCCCCTGCTCATGAACAAACACCGGGTTGGCGAAAATCCAGCAGGGATCTGGGGGTGATTCGGAGCGTGAGAAGGATGTATGGT
>JBAXFZ010000377.1:0-4496 GCA_037139685.1 Bacteroidota bacterium | reverse complement strand
CCCGCGACCAATCCCATCCCGCGACCAATCCCATCCCGCGACCAATCCCATCCCGAATATCAACCCATCATCGAATTGAATCACGAATGTGGTTCCCGATTTTTTTGTTGTCCGAAAAACATTATAGACCCTGAATGGTTTGTAAATTCGAAATCGCATAAAGATACCGTGCCATAAATTTAATGAGACCTGATTTGTTTGCCAAACTTTTCCCGGCTATTTTGAGGGCAATTACACCGGTGCCTTTTGCCGTGCCGGCCTGCTGAAACGGCTATCCGGAAAATATTTTATTTTGTTCCCGGGCAAGCTGAAGCTAAAACCCAGTCTCGAATATTATCGCTAAATTTGCACACTTTTTATTGTTTAATAAACCATCATAAACTTGACAAAAAGATCAACTGTAATTGTAGGTTTGAGCGGAGGGGTTGATTCTTCAGTGGCGGCTTACCTGCTGAAGGAGCAGGGGTACGATGTAATTGGCGTTACCATGGCCATCTGGGACGGGCAGTACAAATCGACCGGCAACCATGCCTGTTATGGCTCGGATGAGGAGGAGGAGATCCGCGAAGCGCGTGAAGTAGCCAGGAAGCTGGATATACCCTATCATGTCTTTAATTGTTCTGTCGAATATAAACAGGCCGTTCTCGACTATTTCAAGTCGGAGTATCTGGCCGGCCGTACGCCGAACCCCTGTATCCAATGCAACCAGCTGATCAAATTCGGGATGCTGCCTGCCATGGCCAAAAAGAGCGGTATCGGTTTTGATTTTTTTGCAACGGGCCATTATGCCAGCGTTGAATTCAGCGATAAATACCAGAGGTGGGTGCTTAAAAAGGCCGCCGACCTGAAAAAGGACCAGACCTACTTCATTCACCGGTTGTCGCAGGATCAGCTCAGACTGGCATTGCTGCCCATCGGCGGATACAACAAGCCGGAGATCAAGGAGATGGCGCGTAAGGTGGGCATTACTGTCGAAGACCTTGAAGAAAGCCAGGATTTCTACAGCGGCGATTACAAGGATCTGCTGGAGGTGGATGAAAAGCCGGGCAACATCGTCGATATGAAGGGGAAGGTCCTGGGCAGGCACCAGGGAATCTGGAACTATACCATAGGCCAGCGTAAAGGACTGGGCATTGCCTATTCCGAACCGCTCTACGTGATCGGCCTCGACAAAGATGCCAATACCGTCACTGTCGGGGTGCGCGAAGAGACCTACAAGGGGACATTCATCGTTTCCGACCTCAACTGGATCGCCCTGGAAAGGTTGGACCATATCATGGAATGTACGGCCAAGATACGCTCGGCACAAACGGAGCGGGAAGCCACCATCGAACCCCTGGAAAACGGCAGGGTGAAGGTCACCTTTTTCCATCCCAATGACGCCATCACACCCGGACAATCTGCGGTATTCTATGACGATGACATCGTCCTGGGCGGCGGAATCATCCAGGAGGTAATGGGTTAGACTGACTTACTAATTACGGATTGTGATTTAAGGGCACTTATATTTTTACCGTTCATAAACAAAATAATGTCACTCTGTCTATTTCAGCATTTCAGCACTCCTGCATTGCTGCATTCCTGCATTCAAATAACAAAGTAATATGAAAAGAACATTCCTCCTGCCGCTATTTTTACTGGTCCTGACCACCGGGTTTTCGCAGAAGTCGAAAATTACTTCAAAGGATTTACATGAGTATGTACAGTTCCTTGCCTCGGATTCGCTCAAGGGGCGGAAACCTGGAACAGCCGAGATCAATGTGGCTGCGAAATACATCCGCGACCATTTCAAATCCGACGGGTTAAGGCTGATGGGGGAGGATGGTTTTCAGTGGTTCGAGATAGTGACCGATGTGAACCTGACTGACAGGAACGCCTTATCTTTCGCCGGTTCCGATGCCGTCATAAAAAAGAATTTCATTCCCCTCTCTTTTTCGGGAAGTGGAACGGTGAATGCACCTGTAGTTTTTGCCGGCTATGGCTTCGATCTTAACCTCGACAGCCTGAAGTGGAGCGATTACAAGGGAATCGATGTGAAAGGCAAATGGGTGATGGTTTTCAGGGCCGATCCCGAACTCGACAATTCAGACAGTAAATTTATCCCCTTCAGTGACGTACGCAGCAAGGTATTCACCGCGAGGGACCAGGGTGCAGCAGGATTGTTGCTGGTTACCCCCAAAGGCCAGGACAAAGAGGACAAACTTATGCCGCTGGTGGTTGAGAATAACGAAGTCACAGCCGGAATCCCCGTGGTAAGCATCACCCGTGAACTTGCCAACAAAATCCTGGGAAGCACCGGCTATAGCGTCGACAGCCTCGACCGTGCAATTGTCGGCGGAAAAACGCCAAAAAGCTTTTTAACGGGAACAACCCTGAACGGAACCATTGAGGTGGTGCAGAAACGTGAGAAAACCGCCAATGTGATTGCCCTCCTGGAGGGCAGCGATCCTTTACTGAAGAACGAATACCTGGTTGTCGGCGGCCATTACGACCACCTGGGATTCGGCGGAGCCGGCTCGGGTTCGCGCATGCCCGACACCAATGCAGTGCATAACGGTGCCGACGACAATGCCTCCGGAACAGCACTGGTGATGGGCCTGGCCAAACGGATAGCCCCGGATCGGAAAAAGCTGAAAAGGAGTATCCTCTTTGTTAACTTCAGCGCCGAGGAGATCGGGCTGATCGGTTCCAAGTATTTTGTTGACCATTCGCCGGTTGACCTGAAGAATATTAAGGCCATGTTCAATTTTGACATGGTCGGCCGTTATGACAAGGAGAAGAAATCAATTTCCGTAAGTGGTACAGGCACCTCCGTTGAAGCCGATTCGATCCTGAAATCGTTAGAGACCGGACTCCCTTTTGCCGTGGTTCATTCACCCGATGGTTACGGCCCGTCGGATCACGCCTCGTTTTATTCCTCGAATATCCCGGTATTCTTCTTTACCACCGGGGTACATATGGATTACCACACCCCGCTCGACGACACGGAAAAGTGCGATTTCAACGCTGAAAAGGTGATTGGCGATTACGCAACTGCTCTGATCGAAACGGTAGATAATCTTACTCATCCCCTGACATTCAGGGAATCGGGAAAAAAGCAGAGTGCTGGCCGTTCGGGACGCCAGCTTAAGGTAACCCTGGGCGTCATGCCCGACTTTGCCGGTTCCGAAAAGAAGGGGCTGCGCATCGACGGTGTCACCAAGGATGGCCCTGCCGATAAGGGAGGGATGAAGAAGGGTGACATTATTACAGGTATAAACGGCATGCCTGTAGGCGACATTTACGAATACATGACCCGCCTGAAGAAGCTCAAACACGGGATGACCGTGAACGTAGAGGTGATCCGGGAAGGCAAACACCAGGTACTTATCATACAACTTTAACCGTCACGCATTACGGGTTTCGCTTTTCATTCACCAATCTGCTGACCTATGCTTCTCCAATCTTTTTTCACCGAGGCCTTCCTGCTCAAATTCGTCAAGTTTTCGCTGGTTGGCTTTTCGGGGGTGTTCGTTGACTTCGGGACTACTTTTATCTGCAAGGAGATCCTGAAAATCCAGAAATACGTGGCCAACACCTGCGGCTTTGTCCTTGCTGCCACCACCAACTATTTCATGAACAGGTTGTGGACCTTTCACAGCACCAACCCCAATATCGTACAGGAATTCAGCCGCTTTTTCATTATCGCCCTGATCGGTTTATGTATGAACCTGGTCATCATCTGGGCCATGAGCGGGAAGTTCAAGGTGAATTTCTATGTTTCGAAACTGGTGGCCACCCTGGTAGTGACCCTGTGGAATTTCCTGATCAACGCCTATTACACATTTGCATAAAAAGCAAACCCGGCCGCTTTGAGCGCCGGGTTGCCAGTCAGGTTATCTGCACTCTGCGATCAATCATCGTCGTCATCCCCGCTATCATTATCATCGGCATCAGTTTTTGCCTTGGTGTCTTCCTTCGGCTTCGCCTCCTTTGGTTTCTCCTCTTTCGCCTTGACTTCCATCTTTCCTGCAGCAGCGGGGGGCATCATGGCAGGAGGATCGGAAGGTTGCGTTTTGGTCATGGAGGAGGGGATGATGATGATAAAATCGGCCTTTTCAGCATCCGTTTTTGAGATGGTGTCGATGTTTTCCTGCTCCAGGCAGCTGATGGTGAGCACCTTGAGCTCGTAGCTGGTCTTGCGGATGGCCTGGTTCACATACCAAACTATGCCCTGGTGGTTGTCGCTGTGGTAGGAGCCGTTGAAATGAAGAATGGTCTTTTCGCTGAATGCGCCGCTCTTCATGATGAAATGGGCCATGGTGGCATCCTTCATCGCCTGCGCCTTCCCCAGGTTCATAGTCATATGGGCCGGCATGCCTCCTCCGATGTTTTTAGCAATGTTCGCATAACAGTCGAGGGTGTCGATGTACTTGATCGGGGGAGGGGCCATCAGTCCTCGTTCCATGGCGTTGATGCTGTCAGTCCTTCAAATCCCTTTAAATTGACAAGGGCAG
>JBAXFZ010000376.1:0-4505 GCA_037139685.1 Bacteroidota bacterium | reverse complement strand
GTTGCAGCTTTCGGCCGCGGCCTGATGTTGAATTTGTTCTTCACAATGCCGTCCTTCCAAGAAGTCTCGGCATGCTGCGGAAGATTCTTGACCATATCTCTCAGGGGAGGCGAAACGTCGAAATAAACCGGCGCCTGTACGATCGGCCCTGTAACATTATTCTGCGCGAATGAAAAATTCAGGCAGAACAACACCAGCAATAAGATGGAAGATGCTTTTTTCATGGGTTGGATTTGGTTAATTGTTAATTATCTAAGGGTTACTATCACTGTCAACTGTTTCAATAACCGGTCCGGGATTAATGCAGATCATTTTTATCTGATCCTTCCAGCCAGGAAGATGCCGGTTTTAATAATTTCTCATCCTGGAAGTTCAACAAGATCCTGGTTTTAAACCCGGCAACAATCAACAAAGGGGCAGTAAGGGAAAATTCAAAAAAGAATGTTTGGTTTTGCGGATAACAAGAAGCCGGTAATCTGTTCAATATCATTTATTTTACAAAATTACACACTTTTTGGGAATTTCCAATCCCATGGTTTAAAAAACACTGTTTGAATTAATTCCCCAGATAAAACCCGGATCCTGAAATTACTTCCGGGGCATTCCTGTCCCTCCCGGATGTTACTCCATAAGGTAAGATTCAAAAAACCGGATAGGTTGCCCGGGATTGTCTTTGAAAGTAAAAATAATTCTGCAGGGCTTTGATTTATCTCACAACTATTTTGCGGACAACAAGCAGTGCCCCGTCATCAATTGTTACCAGGTAACTTCCGCCGGGCTGACCGGAAATATCAATCAAACAGCCAGCATTCCCGGAACATTGCACGGTTTTAACCACTTTTCCCGGGATATCGGTTATGGTCACGGTCATTCCCTTAAGATTTCGTCCACTGGATGATATTCGGAATTTTCCCTCATTTGGATTCGGATATATCAGGAACGGCACATCTCCGGTATCAGCGATACCTACAGAGCCGTCCTGCGATACTGTAACATTTATAGGGGTCAGTCCGGAAACTGTAACCGTAATAACCGCCATCCGCGGGGCTGAAGAGGTGTTTTGCGTGTAACTTACTGCCAGGCTCCCGTTCCCGGTTCCCGAAGGTGTCACTGTACACCATGGTGACCCGCTAGCGGCAATCCAGGCTGAATTGGAGGCAACACTGAAATTTGTCGATCCTGCTGTAAAAGTAACATTCTGGTTCAGCGGAGTTACAAAAAGTGTTGGCGCCAGTCCCGACTGGCTTACCGTCACCACTACCGGTCCCAGCCCGCTTACCAGTACGGTTACATTGGCAACCCGGAGGAAAGTAGCAGTATTTTCGGTGTAGTTGGCAATGAGGGACCCGTTCCCGGTACCTGCAGTAGTTACCAGGCACCAGGGCTGATCGGAAACTGCCGTCCATGACGAATTGGAGGTCACCGTAAAGCTGGTTGTCCCTGCCGGGGGAGTTACGTTCTGGTTCGGTGGCGTCACCACCAGTGTTAACGGCGCTCCTGCCTGTGTTACTGTAACAACAACCGGGGTTAGCCCGGAAACCGAAACTGTGATGTTGGCCACACGGGTAGTTGTCAGGGTGTTCTGCGTATAGTTTGCTGTAATGGTCCCGTTGCCCGGCCCGGAAGCTGTTACGGTGCACCAGGTCTGATCGCTGACAACAGTCCAGGATGTATTGCAGGTTACAGTAAACAGGGTGGTCCCTGCAGGGGCGGCAACATTCTGGTTGGGCGGTGTAACTGTCAGTGCGGGGGCGGCCCCTGCCTGTGTTACTGTAACGACGACAGGTGAAAGTCCGACCACTGTAACGGTAATATTGGCAACACGGACAGCAACTCCTGTATTTTGAGTATAGGTAGCCGTGATGGTGCCATTTCCGCTGCCCGAAGGGGTCACCGTACACCAGGTCTGGTCGCTGGTCACGGTCCAGGCAGAGTTGGAGGCTACCGAGAAGGGAGTTGTACCGGCAGAAGCAGCTACATTCTGGTTGGGGGGAGTCACAGTCAGGGTGGGCAGAATGGTGCCGGCCTGGGTTACGGTGACAATGACCGGGGAGAGGCCGGTTACCGTTACAGTAACATTAGCCACGCGTGATGCCGGCAATGTATTTGCACTATAGGTGGCTGTGATGGTACCGTTCCCCGTTCCCGACGGGGTTACTGTACACCATGTCTGGTTGCTTGCGGCGGTCCACGCAGAGTTTGAAGTTACCGTAAAGGGAGTGGTTCCTGCCGCAGCGGTGACATTCTGGTTGGATGGCGTCACCGTAAGACTCGGCCCACCGGCAGTTCCGGTCAGCGACACATTGTCGATGGCCCACCAGTACCCGTAAGTGCCTGTATAATTCCATTTGAATTTCACCTGCGACTGGCCGGCAACTGCCGTTATGACCTGGCTGAAGGCCGCAGGATTTGCCGTTGATGCTGTCCACTGCTGGATCTGGGTCCATGAAGTTCCTCCGTTTATGCTGTATGAAAGCGTAGCGGTAGAAGGGGCGTAATACCTGAAGTAATGGCTGAACTGAAGCGTCACATTCGAATAACCGGTTAGATTAAACAGGGGAGAAACCAGGTCGGCATCCTCTGAAACACCGCTGCCATAGGCATCGCTGTCGAGGAAAGCATAGTTCCCGGTAAGCACGGGAGCACCGGTTGCCGTGATGACCCCAAACTGCCATACATTACCGGCACCAGGATTATCAACCTGCGACCAGCACGAAGGGATTGTGGTGCCCGAAAAACTTTCACTGAAAGGAAGTGCGCCGATGGCGCCACAGAAGGTGGTCGCATTCGTAATAACCCCCGTTGAGTAGGTGGTTCCGGTCATAACGGACCAGGCTTTGTAATAATAGGTCGTGCCGGAATTCAGGCCTGTGTGGTTGTATGTTGTATTTGCACCATTGTACAAAACCGTCCCGCCACCCGGAATGGTGTTCCCGGCCGGGTAGGCCGTACCGTTTACCGGGGTTCCGAAGGTGCCGGTAAGGCTGTATGCCACGACAACCGGGTCGTTGTTCCCGTTTTTCAGCCAGCCCAGGTTAATCTGGGAGGTACTCACCGGTGTTGCGGTGAAGTTTGTCGGATCGTTCGGTGCGGCGCAGGAGATAAAACAGAAGGTAACCTCTTTGGTACTTGTATTTTCGGCTATGTTGATCAATGGTTTTGCAGTATTGGCAGCCGCCCACGACTTGGAATTGGGTGTTGTGGCATCGGTAAAGGTGGTCTTGTTTGATGTTCCCGGCCAGGGGCATCCCGTAGAGTTAATATTCGAAACAGAGCTTGTCATGATGCCGTTCGGGGTGGATGAAATGGCCGACATTGGGAATAGCCCCTGATGGGAGGTTGCATTGATATCGTTGGCTACCGAGTGTGCCGAAATGTAGCTGCCATCCACGTGGTAAATGATCATGCCATGCCCCGGCAGATCGGCATCAAACCCGGTTTGCTGGCGGTTTTCGCATAAAAAGTATTCGTTCGGGGTGGTTGTATTGTAACGCACCGCATCGGTATAGGTCTCGGCCCTGCGGAGAAGCACAGTTTGCTGGGTGGTAAGTACGGTAGGCGTTGTCCACGTATAAAAATTCTTGGTCCATGCATTATGATGTGCGGGGCGGGAGCCGGCAGGACTGCCGTTCCATGAACCACCTGCCATGATATCCCATCCTCCCGTACCGTCATACTGCCCCCCGGTACTGTAATCGGTATCATAGAAATCAGGCGCCCCAAGGTTATGTCCGAATTCATGGCACATCACGCCGATCGACGACATCGTTGTGGAGCTCCCCTTTTCGGGGATGGTAGTATAATCGAGCACCTCAACCCCGTCGAAGGTACATTGGGCCGTTGTATAACCTGCAGAGGAGAGATCCCAGCTGTGCGACCAGATGTCGTTCGTATTCCCTGATTCCTCCTGTCCGCGGCCCTGGTGTGCGATGCATACACCGTCGACAACCCCGTCGCCGTCGTTATCATATAAAGCATAATTGACGCCGGCCTGCTGATCGGCGGCAACTACGGCATCATAGGCAAAGTTGCCCCACATCGACTGAGGACCGTAATAGTCATGCGGATGTGGCAGGGTAACCCACACGGTAACCGTTGTATTCACCGTCAGAAGCCCATACGAGACCTCCAGGTAATAATCCCTGAAACTGCCGGTACTGTTATAGTTCACCTGGTTCATCAGGTTGTTGAAGTTTGTTTGGGTATAGGTGGTGGTGGTATTGTTGAAATTGGCCAGGATCATCAGGTGGGCCCGGATACCGGTTGTCGGGAAACCGCCTGCTGTTGCGTTGGGGGCATGACTTCCCGACAGGAACGCCCTCATCTCCTTAACCTGGGCCTTGCTGTAAAAAAGTCCCGGCTGAATTGACCCTAAAAATGCCGACTCCCCCGGGGCCCGTCTGCCCGGATCGTGTGCGGCAACACCCGAAAAACCAACACGGCCATCCTTCATGCCGACCGCATATTCATAAGCCCCGCCTTTCGCCGACATGACCATATAGCCA
>JBAXFZ010000375.1:0-4518 GCA_037139685.1 Bacteroidota bacterium | reverse complement strand
GGTGATTCTTACGCTGGACGCGGAACAGCGTCCGCGCCCGGTCGAACAGGTCAGGGCGCAAGTCGCCCATGCCCAGCCAAGGGATCACGCGCTGTTCGGTGTAGAAGCTGAGCTTGCGGTTGACCAGCCCGGCGATCTGGTACGGGTCTTTGAGCCGGTAGTCGCCGTCCTCGCTGCGCAGAAAAACCTCGCCGCCGGAACGGTGGACCTGCGAGCTGCACGGCACCTGAATCCGGATGATCCACTTGCCGTCGATCTGCTCCTCGTGCGGAAAGAGCAGGTACGGGGAATCCAGCTTGTTCGGGTTGTTGGAGAGATTGGCGATTTCGGCTTTCAGCTTTTCCACCCAGTCTTCGCTGAAGTCTTTGGTGCGCTTACTCTCAAAGATGATCTTGCCGCACTCCTGCCCAAAGCTGTTGCGCACGGTCTGTATACAGTCTGCACCGCGCACGCCCTTGCCCACCTCGCTCACCAGGTCAAAGGGGAATGCGTAGCGAAGCATCTGTTCTAGCGCCAGCTCCTGCACCTCGCCCTGGAGCTGCATCGAGCCCTGTTCCGCTTTGCGTTTCATCACCTCCATCTGTTCCTTCATCGAGCTGATGACCTCCTCCTTTTCCTTGAGTTTCAACTCCACCCGGTCCCGCTCCCTTTTGCTGATCGTGTCGGTCTCGCTTTTGAGCTGCAGGGTCATCTTTTGTTCGTATTCAACCTCCAGCTCCTGTTTCTGGGAATCGAGTTTCCGTTTCAACTGCTCATTCTCGATTTTCGCCTTACGCAGGTCGGTCAGCTGTTTCTGGCTTTCGTTGTTGGTTTCGGTCAGCGATTTGAGCTGCTCCTCGTACTGCCGGGTCACCTCGGTGCGGATCTCCCTGGATTTTTTCTCCGTTTCAATCTTCAGCTTTGCGGCAACCTGGGTGTCGATATCAGACTGGAGTTTTTTCAGTTCGGCCTCTTTCAGGGAGAGTTTCGTCTCCTTGGCTGCATATTCATTTTCGATCCCGGTTATTTTAAGGTTGAGTTCGGCCCGGTATTTTTCTTCTATTTGCCTGGAGATCACATCTTCCACGGCAAACTCGTGGCCGCATTTGGGGCAGGTTATCCTGGTAGGTTGGGGCATGAAAACAGATAGGTTTTTTTATGGTTAATTCAATACCCAAATATAGCGGGTTTATCGAATATATTCAACGGTGGGGTGAAAATTAATTATCCCGGCCAGATGAGAATAGTTGAGTGAAGGATATACAGATATGGGAATTGATAAAAGTTTCCGGTGATCCTGTTTACTGAAATATTTCACCAGGTTCTCTTCGCCAGCTCCACGATATCCCCGGCCTCCAGCACCGCCCTGTTGCTGCCGTAAAGGAGGCTGCTGATCATAGCCAGCCCCAGCTCCCTGAGGGTGATGAAGTAACCGGGAAAAAGCGGGCGTGCAAGGGGATAGAGCCAGGCTGCATATTTGTAATAGGGCAACACGTTCTTCAACCCCTTTGTTGGCAGCATAAAGGGCGGGCGAAAGCTGTACGCCGCCCTGAAGGGCAGTTTCTGCAGGTCATTTTCCGTTTTGCCCTTCACCCGCGCCCACATCATCTTTCCTTTTTCGGTCGTGTCGGTTCCTGCTCCCGATACATAGCAAAAGGTCATATCGCTGTTGAGCCTGCCGACCGTGCGGGCGAAATTCATCGTAAGATCATAGGTGACCCTCGTATACCCGGGCTCCTTCATCCCCACCGATGAAACGCCAAGGCAGAAGAGACATCCGTCGTATCCCGAAAGCCTTGATTCGACCGGCTTCAGGTCGAAGAAATCGGCATGGATGATCTCCGTGAGCCTGGGATGTGAAATTCCGCAGGGTTTGCGGCTGATCACCAGGATCGATTCAACACCGGGGTGCTGCAGGCATTCGTGAAGCACGCCTTCGCCCACCATTCCGGTTGCGCCGGTGATGATAACTTTGAGTCCTGGATTCATGATTTTAGGATTGGGAATGTTCAAAGATCGGCTAATCTTCTGAAACCGCAAAAAATGAATTTCTGAACCGTGTCAAACGGCGTCAGGTGGTCAACCACAACGCACCGCTCCTTAATAAAACATTTTCCCACCCTGGCCTGCATTGTTTCTTCAGAATACTGCCTGATTTCGATTCCGCTGCATTTTTTTGCGCCATCCGGCGAGAAAGTCCCTATGACCAAAACCCCTGCCGGTTTGATACCTTGCCGGGCGGCATCGATATAATGCCCGATTTCCTGTTCCTCAGTCAGGAAGTGAAATGCGGCCCGGTCGTGCCAGAAATCATACTGCATGGCCGGGGAGAATGTCGCGGCGTCGGCAACAATCCAGTTAACCTTTTCCGCCCTCCCGCCGAGTCTCTGTTTTGCCCGCCGAAATGCTGATTCGGAGATATCCAGGACTGTGATGTCGCGGTAACCCAGGTCAAGCAGGTGGTCGGCAAAAAAGCTGTCGCCACCGCCAATGTCGATAATTTTAGCCCCCAACGGGATATTGAAATATTTTACAAAATCCAGTGAAGTCGAAGGAGTCGGCTGAAACCAGCTGACCTCTCCAGGCTTTTTCGTCTTGTAAATTTCCTCCCAATGCTGCTTGCGGTTAAACGTTTCCATTTTTCATACCTGTTATCCTTTTAGATGAAATATCCATAAGAACAATATTCATGCAAACCGAGAATGATAATTTATGGATATTCCATATGTCCCCAAAAAAATAAATATTATCATATATAAAAAGGTTCTCCTTTTCCTTTGCGGAATCCATTCATCTTAAAATTTCCCAACCGCGCAAACGGCAACACATATCCAGCCTATTTTCCGATCGACCTTCAGTCGGGTTCGCCCGAATTCAGTGCATTTGCCCCTGCATTCAGCAGAATACTTACCAGCCTGATCCTTGCGCCAAATTTCCGGGAAACAAACAAGTCCGTTTTACCAATCCAGCCAGGACCGGCTCTCGCAGCAACCATCCTGTGAGAGATATCATACCTCAGGGCAGGGTACTTTTCATCCAATTCATTGATGTCGGAAAGGATGGTTGGTTTAATTGCAACAGCACCTATGCCTTCACGGTTAAGATCACCGGCAATCGATTCGGCAAGGGCAAGGGGAAGGTGGTTGATTTCCTTATAGTGCTGCAGATACTCCGGAGTCAGGCCATCCGTAATTCCATCAATGATATTGTCATCCTGTTTCCTGGCAATTGCTATCCCGAAGGAATAATCATCAAACCCGGATGGAAGAAGTCCGGTCAGGTTGGCAAATCCATAAATGCACTTCGCTGACGGGATAAGATGCCTCCTGACAATATCGCGAACAGGCTGGTCTGACATGGCTGGAAATCACTTCACCTTAACCTTTGTTTTGATCTCTGTAACAAATTCCTTAGCTGGTTTGAAAGCGGGGACCATATGGGCGGGAATCGCGACACTTGTGCCTTTGGTAATATTTCTGCCTGTCTTTTCAGCCCGCTTTTTCAGAAGGAAGGTGCCGAAACCGCGCAGGTATATATTATCCCCTTTTGCCATATGTTGCTTTATGGTGTCCATAATTGCTTCCACTGTGGCGGCGACTGTAGGTTTTTCAATGCCGGTGGCATCAACGATCTGTTCTGTAATTTCGGCTTTGGTCATAGAAATTAACGGATTAAGAATTTTTTTCGCTAAAGTATCAAATTTGCCGGGATTACACCATCCGTTTGCCCGGTTAAATAAAAACATGATTAATGAAAGCCGGTTCCTGTGTTAGTTTAACCAATCTATCCTGGCCCGGCCAGTTGCAATGCCTGATCTCCATTAACGCAGTATTTATAAGGTTTTAATCAATAATGCCATACATTAGTCTTAGCGGTCATACCTGCATTTTTTGAAGTCCGGCCCGCTTTTTGCATTTGTACAACGCTGAATGACACCTGTTATGCAACACAAAGTAATCGACCTGGCCCGGCTTCTGAACAAGGAGATGCCGGTTTACCCCGACACCGCCCCGCCATCCTTTGACTTTACCAATACGGTTGTGAAAGACGGACCGGGAACATCATCTGTCGATGCTCTCCCATACCGGAACCCATATCGACGCCCCTGCCATATCCTGTCGCAAGGCCGGTCGCTGGACCAGTTCCCTGTTGACAAATTCACCGGCAGCGCAATGGTTATTGATTGCCGGGGCAGGGATGAAATCAGCCTGGAATATCTTCAGAAATTTGAATCCAAAAATATCAACGGTTGGCTTTGTTCTCTTCCATACCGGCTGGCAGGATAAGTTGAAAGTTGAAAATGCGGATCGTTCGCCCGTCCGCGCGATAGCCGTTATAAATTGACCGGATTGCAACTGGTTGAAAATATAGTCTAAAACGCCTGAGGCAGTTAGTGTTTCAGGCCACAATACTTTATTGCAAAATTATTCAGGCAATAAAAAATGGCTGCAAATACTTGATTTACAGCCATCCTTTTTTTATCCTGTCGGGATGAGAAGACTCGAACTTCCGACCCCCGCGTCCCGAACGCGGTGCGCT
>JBAXFZ010000374.1:0-4521 GCA_037139685.1 Bacteroidota bacterium | reverse complement strand
AGCGTCGCGCCGCTCAAGAAGCTGCGCTCCTAAGAGCGACGCCCGCGCGCCCCTCCGCCGCCGGCCCGGCGACGCAGCGTCACGGCCCGGTGCCGCTCTCCACCAGCCGCCAACTCCCGTCCGACATGCGCGCCACGTTCTCGAACAGCTGGTGCGTGCCGGTGTCTCCCCACGGCGTTGCGCCCGCGCCCGGCCGGATCCACACGATGGCCGCGAACTCGATCGTCGCCTTGGGCGCGGACCCGACGGAGTTCGGGGCCGATTCGCTAAATTTATGCCAACAATTAACTATTTCGCAATAATCAGGAAATTTTCCCTTTGGTGTATTAAGCCGCTAGAGGCTGAACACTTGATACCAAAAACAAAAAAGATGTTTTTTCGAACATCGACCAATACCTTCCACCCGGCAGCCTGCTGGTTTTTAACGATACCAGGGTTATCCGTGCAAGAATCATCTTCAGGAAACAATCCGGTGCAAAGGTTGAAATTTTCTGCCTCGAACCTTTGGCACCGACAACGGAGCTCCAGGCAGCCTTCCGCCAGCCTTCAGGAATTACCTGGAAGTGCCTGGTGGGGAACATGAAACGATGGAAGCAGGAACAGCTTGTACTTGAGTTTAACCACTCAGGCACTTCCCACAGGCTCTTTGCAAACTATGCAGATCCTTGCGGGGATGGGACTCATTCAGTTGAATTTTCCTGGGACCCTGCCGGCAAATCATTTTCCGAAATACTGGAATTATCAGGATTGATCCCGTTGCCTCCCTATATTCACCGGCCTGCCGTGCCCGAAGATTCCGAACGCTATCAAACGATTTATGCCCTTAAGGAGGGATCGGTTGCGGCACCAACTGCAGGTCTCCACTTTACCCCGTCGGTACTGGGGAAACTCAACAGGATGGGTATCATAACAGACAAGGTTACCCTTCATGTCGGGGTCGGGACTTTTAAACCTGTAACCGCTGATCGCATTTCAGACCATGTGATGCACCATGAGCGGATCATCGTTTCAAGAAAAACAATTCTTACCCTTTTAAACAACCCCGGAAGACCCCTGTTTGCCGTAGGAACCACATCTGCCCGAACCCTGGAAAGCCTGTATTGGCTGGGTGCAAAACTGATCCTGCATGGCCCGGCAGAAAAACCGGTTGTGGGACAATGGGATCCTTATCTGCCCGCATTACAGGATGTAAGTAAGGCCATGGCACTCGAAGCACTCCTGCATTTCCTTGATGACAGGGGAATGGATGAATATTCGGGTGAAACACAACTCATGATTGTCCCCGGTTACCGTTTCAGGCTCTTATCGGGACTGATAACCAACTTTCACATGCCCCGCAGCACTCTGTTGCTGCTGGTTGCAGCCCTTGTCGGGGAAACATGGAAAGATGCATATGAATATGCTCTCAACAACAACTTTCGCTTTCTCAGTTATGGTGATTCGTGCCTCTTTTTCAGCAGACAGCAGAAGTCAGGTTTTCATGGCGGTTAATCATGCCCTGAGTGATGCAGTGTGCTGTTATTCCGATAATTTGACAATCCTGAGGCAGCAGGATCCTTTACTGAATGTCATTAAAAAGAGCCATTTTCCGCACGTAAAAGGCGAATAAGGCAATTTTCATCAAAAATTGCTGGTTATGTTTTTTTCCAGGGAGGTAATTTCACTAAGATTTGTATCTTTGCCGTGATTTAAGTCTAAAAAAACGTTCCATGACCTTAGGCATATTACTCATATTCGGACTTGGCAACACGGAGTTGTTGCTTATCGCATTAGTCGTTCTGCTTCTGTTCGGAGGCAAGAAAATCCCTGAACTTATGAAGGGTCTTGGTAAGGGTGTAAAGAGTTTCAAGGATGGAATGGAGGGTTTTGAAGATGAATTAAAAAAACCAACTGAAAAAACGCCCCCTCCTCCCGATCAGACCGAGAAGAAAGTATAGAGCTCCCTTCACCGCCATTTCATTTTCCCCGGTTGCCGGATTTGACTGATAATTCATTCACAGTCATTTTTTTATATTTACTCTTACTGTGACCCACCGGGATACTTTTGGTTATCTTACCTTTGATTACAGGTCAAATCTCACAAAGTGAACTTCCTGCCTTCCGACAAAATAGATTCAGTCTGAATATATTTTTTGTGAAATTCTTAACAGACATATAAGTTATTTTATTTATATATCTATTTTTGTAGATACATAATGTCCCTGTGGTGTTACTGACGGAAGGCTCCTGCGGGAATCCCGTTTATTCGAGCCGTCTGTAATGCCATGAATGGTTTTACGGATAAAGAACAACGGTTTGCACCCGTGAATTACTATGATTATTAGTCTGACAGTCCTGATTTATACCTAAACAATATCAAATGAAACGATTGTTAATTCTGGGAGCTGGCACCGGCGGTACCATCATGGCCAACAAAATGAGGAAACTTTTGGCCCGCGACGAATGGGACATTACCATCGTAGACCAGTACAAAACACATTACTACCAGCCCGGGTTCCTGTTTATCCCTTTTGGCATATACAGCAGACAGGATGTTGTAAAGCCGAAAAACAGCTTTCTTCCGTTGGGTGTGAATTTGATCTTCCAGGAGATTGATCATGTTGATGCTCCAAATAACCATGTGATCCTTAAAGACGGCATCTCCCTGCATTATGACCTCCTTATTGTTGCAACAGGAACCCGTGTTGACCCTGATGAGACTCCCGGGCTGAAAGGTCCCCTTTGGCAAAAAAGCATTTTCGACTTTTACACCATTGAAGGGGCTGTTGCCCTTGCAGATTTTTTCAAAACATGGCCGGGCGGCGAACTGGTTTTAAATATTGCCGATGTCCCCATCAAATGCCCGGTTGCCCCGCTTGAATTTGTTATGCTCGCCGATGCCTTCTTTGTTGAACGCGGCCTGCGCAACAAGGTCAACATTACCTATGCAACACCCATGTCGGGTGCATTTACCAAGCCCAGGGCTTCTAAAATCCTCGGTTCATTACTCGAAGAAAAAAACATAAAGATAGTGCCTGATTTTTATCTTGAAAGAGTGGACAATGAGAAAAAGGTTCTTGTTTCGTACGACGATCGGGAAATCCCCTTTGACTGCCTCATCACTGTTCCCGTTCACAAGGGCGACCCGATGGTTGGGCGCAGCGGGCTCGGCGACGAGATGGACTTTGCAAAGGCACACAAACACACCCTGCAATCAGATTTCTTTCCAAATATTTTTGTTATCGGTGATGCCGGCAATTTTCCTACCTCCAAGGCCGGTTCAGTCGTTCATTTCCAAGCCGATGTCCTGACCGAAAACCTCATGTGCGCCATCGAAGACAGGCCATTTACCGGATCATCCGACGGACATGCCAACTGTTATATTGAAACCGGACATGGAAAAGGGGCATTAATAGATTTTAATTATGATACAGAACCTCTCCCCGGCTCATTTCCATTTCCAGGAGTTGGTCCTTTCAGTCTATTGAAAGAAACGCGGATGAATCATTATGGAAAATTGATTTTCCGCTGGATTTATTGGCATATTTTATTAAAAGGCAAAGAAATGCCAATTGACTCTAAAATGACATTGGCAGGAAAAAAAATTGCTGAATTTTAATATTCAAATCCATGGACGAAAATAATATGCAACAGGAAATTAATGAGTTGAACCGAAAACTCGATCTTGTACTTGAAGAAATGCAAGTACAACGTCGTAAACGTGAAGAACTCGAAGATCTTTTAACAGATCTTTCCTATATCGGTAAAGATATTTTTCAGACTTCTGTAATTGAATTGGATCGTGCAGGTGTGGATGTGGATATTGAAAATGTAAGCCGTCTTGGCATCGGATTGGTTAAAAATATTAATGCTTTCAATCAATTACTGGGAATGCTTGAAAGCATGATGGATTTAGCCAAAGATGTTGAACCTATAATCCGGCAGATGGGACTGGATGCTATAAATAAGATGAGTGAATTTGAGCAGAAAGGATATATTGATTTTGTTAAAGAGTTGGGAAATCTTGCACAAAAATTCATGACACAATATACGGCTGAAGATTTAAAGAGATTGTCGATAAACATGGACAAGATTACTGCAATAATTTCAAACTTTACTCAGCCTCATGTATTGGATTCTTTTGAAAAACTAAGTAGGGTTTTTGCTGATACAAAACTTGATGATCAGTTAGATAACAAATCATTGTTTAAACTTTTTAAAGAATTTAATTCTCCAGAAGTAAGAAAATCAATGTCATATAGTCTAAGATTAGTTCAATCACTTGCGAAAAATCAGTAACTGAAGAACTCGATAACACAAAAGTGAATAGTTGCCTTAACACAGTGGTTGACAAAAGAAACGCAGAAATAAAGACACAAATGCAGGAAAAAATTGATGCACTCAAAAAAGATTGGGATAAACAATTGGAAACCACAAAAAAGGCGTTCAACAAATATGAAACTCCTGATGGAATAACAAAAGGAATGCAAATGAAAGCAGCTGACAGATGGAGCGCTCTTTCAAAAAAAGAAAATTGCTTGG
>JBAXFZ010000373.1:0-4530 GCA_037139685.1 Bacteroidota bacterium | reverse complement strand
ATTTGAACAGGCCCAAACCCATGACCCACTCTGGAATGCAGCCCAGCGTGAAATGGTGGTTACAGGGAAAATGCACGGTTTCATGCGTATGTACTGGGCGAAAAAGATACTGGAATGGACTCCTTCGGCCGAAGAGGCTATGGCCGTTGCTATCTACCTGAACGACAAGTATGAACTCGACGGACGCGACCCAAACGGCTATGCCGGCATTGCCTGGGCAATCGGAGGAACACATGACCGGCCCTGGGGAGAGCGCAAAATTTTCGGGATGATCCGTTACATGAACTACCAGGGGTGCAAAAGGAAATTTGACGTTGACAGGTATATCAGACAAAATCGTTACGCGTAACGTGTCACGCATAACGTGTCACGCGTCACGCCATTTAACCTCCCTTCAATCACAATTAAACTGTAAATACCATGACCGACTCCTCCTCCTCCTCATGCGGCTGGCCTTCGGGCGACCCGCAAATGGTCAGGTATCATGATGAAGAATGGGGCGTGCCCCTTCATGATGACCGCAAACTTTTTGAATTTATGCTGCTGGATGCCTTCCAGGCAGGATTAAGCTGGAAGACAGTGATGCATAAGCGGGAAAATTTCCGCAAGGCGTTTGATGGTTTTAAGGCGGATAAGATCGCTGCCTATGGTGAGGAGGATTATGAGCGCCTGCTTGCCGATGCAGGGATAATCCGGAACCGGGCTAAAATCAGGGGAGCAGTTGTGAATGCAAAGTGTTTCCTGGATGTACAGAAGGAATTCGGCACCTTCGATAGTTATATCTGGCAGTTCACGGGAGGGAAGACAATTTATAACAAATGCACGACGCTGAAGGAGATTGCGGCAACCTCCCCGGAATCGGATGCAATGAGCAGGGATTTACGCCTGCGCGGCTTCAAATTTGTCGGAAGCACAATCTGCTATGCCTTTATGCAGGCTGCTGGCATGGTCAACGACCACCTGGTTACCTGCAGCAAATACCGGCGATAGCCTATTGTTTGGTCATTTTGTGATTTACGATGGTGAACATCCTGTTGATATTGAATCCCAGGAACACATTGCCGATCGAGGCCTTCTTCAGGCTGTTCCCGTTCATCCATTTCCCTGAGGTCTCGGTGAGGTAGGTTTGTTCATATTCTCCCGATGAGTTGGTAAGGAAGATCTGGAATACGTGACCACCGGTCTCAATATCAACACCCACTGAAAAGGAATCATAACTGGTCGCAGAGACAACCTGGCCGTTAAAGAGGTGGTGATACTCGGCGCTGAGGGCTACCCGTTCGCTGAGCTTTACGCGGCCGCCTGCACCCAATGCAAAGATGTCATTCTTATCTTCAACAGTGGGAACCATGTTCTTGTGGACAACGGAGGGTGTAAGCTGCAGGGATATGATGTTCCCGAATTTCCTGGCGATTAAAAGCTGAAAGGCATAGGTGAGCCGTGAACTGAAATGGTTTTTGCGGGTTGGATCCGACCAGGCGGTTGTAAATGCAGCCGCATTGCCATAAAAATCAATAGTCACAGGGAAACGCTTGGCTCCCTTGCACTGGCGGAACAACTTCACCTTGGCCGAACCATCCCAGGTGTTTTTGTCGGTATTGAGGCCAACGGCGATCCCGAGCCATTTGGTAACGCCATATTCAAAACCCAGCCTGATAAAGGCCTGCTTGAGGCCGAAAAGCTTGTCATATCCCGAATTGAGCGAACCGAAATGGTGGGTGATCATGAAATTCAGGTTGCCGACAGGTGCGGTTTCGATCGATTGCCCGATAACGATATGGGTCGATTTGAATGTCGCACTTGCATAATCTACAACAGGCTTCTCGTTTTGGTTCAGAATAGACATCAGGTCTTCCTGGGCATTCACCGTTGTTACAGAGATTATCCCTGTGAAGGCAAGCAATAGCAGTAATTTGCGTGTCATATTATAAATTTGCTTTGTCAAGTGTTACATCAACTGTAATATCAACTGTTTTGGAAATGTTATTCACGACTGCGCCAGGAATTGTTATCTTGTAATCGGCCAGTGCAATGATGAAAGTGGCTTTTCCAATCACCTTGCCCTGTTTCACTTCAAAAGTCCCCTTTGTTCTGACATTGTTGGTACAGGCATGAAGGGTAAGTTTTCCGTCGACAACAACATCGTAACTCCCATCCTTTGAGAAATTAACATCCTTGATATTGGTCACCTTTCCTACGAAGAGTGAATTGGGATATTTATCGGATTCAACATAATTTTCGTTGAAATGCTCCTGCATCAGGGCCTTTTCGAACTCAAAGGATTTTAGGAGGACTTTGAAAACGAAATCTCCGGTGGCAGCATCAAGGACACTGTTTACCTGGTTATTGTGCGCTTCAATCTTTTCCAGGGAGGCTTTTGATTATAACTTAACATGTCCGGTTTTTGTGATGAACTTCTGGGCGCTCGCAGAGAAGGTGATCAATGCAACAAAGACCAGGATCAGATAATTGGTTCGCATGATGTTGGGTTTATTTATTGGTTAACAATTGAACACTTTTCAAAAATGATGTCGGTATCGTTGAATCCTGCGCAGTAGCCCTTGATTTTGACATCTCCGTCGGGTTTCAGCGTTTTAGCCGCATCATTGAACTTCTTCAGCATGGTGCAGCGGATCCCCTCATCACCAAACATCCCCTGCTTAAACACAAAGACTGCAGTAACCAGCGTGTCGACGGTCTCGATTTTGCTCAGCTTGCCTGTTACGGCTATAACCTGTCCGGTGTACTGCTTCGACGCAGCGGCCTTGTTGCCTGTAAACGACTGGTACAGATCCTGTGTCTTGAGGGTAAATGCCGGCGTAACATTTTCATAATCGGGATGCTGCTTGTTATAAACATATTTAAACACCAGGAATGCAGCGATAACCCCAACAATAAAGAGACCTAAAAGTACTTTCATCCAGATTTTCATGATATCCGTGTAAATAATAATGAGTAATCAGTAATTTTTAATTATTGAGTGCTCCGCCATCAATCCATTTCTTGATCCTTGCAATGTCGCAATCTGATAGTTTGGAGGTGTTTTTGGGCATCGGCGAAACGCCTATCCCGTTGATGGCAGTCCAGAGCATGCCGTCCGCTGTTGCCATCCCGCTCAGGTCGTTGTAATTGTCGGTCACGATTCCATTTCCCGTTGTGGAGCCGGTATAGTGGCAGCCGTCGCAGTTTGTCTTTAGGATTGGGGCAATTGTTGCCTTATAGGTGACATTGGAAACATCGCAGGCAGGATAGATCAGATCCTCCTTATCGTAGTAGCATCCTGACAGTGTAAAACTGAGAACAACTGAAATAATGATGAAGCGGATCAGGTTTTTCATTCGATTGTTGGTTTGGGATTGCATCGGGTGGCCTATTAAAAGTTATAAAAGCTGGGATTGATAGCTTATATTCAACATAACTGGATTTGTCACACTGCTGTTGGGCGTGCAAATTTAATGATAAATTATTCCGTGAAAGATTGTTTGAAGGTTTGTTTTGTCTTAAGCCGCTTATTTGAACTGGTTATAAATAATTGGCAGGCCGGGATGGCATGATAAGTAATTGAAAATAAAAATATTAAGTTTATAACATGCTTTACCAGCCGGAATTGTTGTTGCTGAATCCCGGCACCAGTGACCCGGGCTGGAAAGGATCATTGTAGCCGGAATGAAGGTTGAACGGGCTGAGACCCTGTGAATAGCGGAAATTTGCCTGGATATGGAAATGGTCACTGATTTTGTAATCGATGTTCAGGTTTGCACCCTGTGCGCCGTTGCGGGAAACCGGGTTAAAAGGATTAAACGGCAGCGGATCTTTGGTTACAGGGAATATTTTAAAGGCTGATCCCGACAGTGTAATCCGGTCGCTGACAAGATACTGGCCACTTACGTAAATGCTGCCGGTGGTGAAGCTGCCGTTGCTTGCAGCAGGCTGTTCATTCTGAAACCAGGAGCGGGCGTTTATATAGTGCGTGGTTCCCATCCCGATTCCAATACCGACACTGAATCTTTTTGAAACATTGTATGAAAAATGAGGGGAGACCTGGGTGGTGATTTCGGAACCGAACCCTTTAATGGAGGCGAATTCCGATCCCAGGTTCAGGCCATAATTAAATTTCCCGGGTTGCAGGAGATGCTGGCTGCCGGTAAAAACCGAATCGACCATCAGCGTTTGTGAGCACAGGCTGATGGTGATCAGTAAGAGAAATATTGCCGCTGCTGGTCTTTTCATACGACTGCAAAGTTAGTTATTCTCTGACAGCCTTGCCGATGGATTCAGTGTGAAATATGTTAAATTTTCTGTAAAATTCATCTTCAGGATTTTCAGGAGCATGAACTTAACGAGTATACTTTCCGCCTTATTGCGGGAAATACCTGCATTTCTCATGAATTTTGAAAGGGTGATCGATTCGTTTTTTTCAAGATCATCGAGCAGAAATCGCTCGGCATCTGTAAATTTCAGGAAGACCCCGGCAGGCCCGGTCTCATTTTTCCATACCCGCATCAGGATCCGGTTAACGATGAAATTCTG
>JBAXFZ010000372.1:0-4530 GCA_037139685.1 Bacteroidota bacterium | reverse complement strand
GGTCTTGTCGGGCTGTTTTTCCAGCCGCCACCTGCCCGACAGCAGCCTGGTCCACTTCCGAAAGGCGTGTACCAGCGCAGGGCTTGCCCGGTCGATCCCGCTGATGGCCGGGTTGTATTTACTGCGGGTTTTGCAGGGCGGGTGCACTGACGGATTGAATGCAGCCGGTTATGCCGATTCGGCTGTGTTTTGGGCCGGCAGGCTCAACGACCCGGTGCTTGTAAAATCTTATTCAGATTCGCTTGCCCGATTCTTTTCGAAAAACCATCTCCCAGCGCTCCGGGAAAAATATGCCCGGTTTTCGCATCATATGGCCGACAGCATCAGGCGTATGAAGGGCTCGGATGAACTTGCGGGAAATGAAATCCTGTTATCATCGGTTGCCACTGAACAGGCGTTGAATCACCTGAACAAACAGCAGTATTACCAAGACAAATCGGACAGGAATCTGCATACCGTTTTTCCCGTATTTTTTGTTCTTTTTACGCTGCTCATATTTTCCCTGCATTTCTTTTCTTTTCGAAAAAAGAGATTAAATCCTGTCATCCTCCCGATATCAGATGCCAGTACCCTTTCCGATATCTCAAAAGAACCGGAGAACCATCAGCGGCAGTCGGGCCAGGATAAATTTTTACAGATATCCGCCCGGCTTGAAGAGCTGATGGTCATGCAAAAACCTTATCTCGATAAAAACCTCAGTCTGCATGACCTGGCCGGGATGCTTTCGACAAACAAGACCTACGTGTCGCAGGTCATAAACCAGCAATACGGTTTGAAATTTAATGATTACATCAACGGGTACAGGGTGAAGGAGGCCTGCCGGTTGCTGAGATTCCCTGAAAATAAAACAACAAGCATTGAGCACATATCCGAAAGGTCGGGCTTTAACTCCATCTCGACTTTTTATCATTCCTTCCACAAGTTCGCAGGCATGAGCCCTGCCAGGTTTATAAAAGGAATCCCCCTGGAATAATCAACAACCCTAACTGCAACCCTGCATGTGATACAGAAGATATTTTTACGCTTCCGATTGTTATCTAATTCACAGAACTAACGGCAACCCCCCGTGTGTTTTCACGTGAAACTGCTTCAATTTCTCCGGCCCAAAATATTTGTTTCCACAACAAACTGTTTTTCTGTTATTTAAAAAAATTCCGGAATTCAACAATTGCTTATTCCGGAGAACTTTTCCCTTGCTCCCTGTAATAGTACAGGTTATATTTGAAAAATTGCCTGTTATATTGTGCGCAATACCCTGATTGCAGAATTGTGGAATACTTTACTTGCTCTCTCGACAGAAACAGGAAAACTTGACACCGGGCCTGTAACCCGAAACTAACATCAATCTAAATGAAAAAAGTTGTTTTACTGACGATCTCCCTTCTCTTACTCCACCTCTCGTACGGGCAATTATCGGGCATCAAAACGATCCCGGGTGATTATGCAACCATCGCAGCTGCAGTGACTGACCTGAATACCGCAAGTGTCGGCGCCGGCGGGGTCACTTTTAACGTGGCAGCCGGTTATACTGAATCAATTACCACCACCATCCTGTTAACCGCTACCGGTACAGCTGCCAAACCGGTTGTGTTCCAGAAAAGCGGCAGCGGGGCCAACCCTGTTATTACACGAAGCGATGCCGGGAACCTGGCAACTTCAATCCTAGGTGGCCAGGGAGATGCGGTGATCATGATAAAGGGTTCCGATTATGTTACCTTCAACGGGATCGATGTTGCCGCGACCAACGAGGGGATCGAGTATGGCTATTATTTAATCAAGGCAAGTCCCGCAAATGGTTGCAAATATGTCACCATCACCAACTGTGCCGTGACTATGACCAAGGGAACGAGTCAATTTGTCGCCGGGATTTATGCCTCCAACAACGATATCAACTGTTTGGTTTCATCTGCTACCGGGAACCCGCTCTCTTCGACGGGAGGCCGTCATGAAAATGTGACCCTGACCGGGAACACAATCAGCAATGTTTTTTCAGGCATCCTGTTGATCGGATACAACCACACCTCTTCCCCCTATGATTTCCAGGATCAGAATTTCGTGGTCGGCGCCTCCGGGGCAGGGAATACCATTCAAAACTTTGGCGGGAACGTTGCCAGCACCTCCTATGGCGTTTACCTGATGTATCATACAAGTCCCTCCGTCTGTTACAATACCATCAGCAACACCGCCGGTTCAGGAAGTAATGCAACTGCAGCCGTTTATGGTGTTTACATGGGTGCTTCCAACGCAGGTGGTGATTTTGCCGCCAGTAACAATACCATCACCCTGGGGCAGGGCAGCACTTCTGAAGCAACCCCGATTTCATCACTCCCGACCTGTACTACAGTCACCATCACTAACAACACCTTCGGTTACGGCTCGTTTGCCTCAACCGTGCAGTCGAGGTTAGTATTCATAACCGGCAATTCAAATAACATCACGGCAACCGGGAACCAGACTGCCGGAACAATCAGTAAAACAGGATCGGGAAATTTTTATGGAATTTACTGTACCGGATCTCCCACAGGCGGCACTGCCAATATCAGTAACAATAACTTTTCCAATATCTCGCTGACGGGGTTTTCGATGTTTTCTGGTATCTACCAAAATACCAATATTACCCAGCAGCAAACCCTCAACAACAACAACATTTCGAATATAACCGGGGGTACATCACCTGTATATGGTATTTTTCAGGGGGTAACCGCAGGCAATTCATCGGTGAGCGGTAATACCATCTCAAATATCACGAACGGCGGCATCCTTTACGGAATGAGTTTGGGAAACTTAGGTGCCTCCGTGTCATTGGTTGTGGCAAACAATACCATAAGAGGGATGGCTTCCACCGGTTCGTCAGTTGTAATGGGTATTTCCAGTTCCTCTGTTACATCGGCCAGCATAAATGGGAACAACATTTACGGGCTGTCAGGTTCCAATGCAGGTACCACCGTTCGTGGGATACTGGTTGCGAGCGGTGTTACAACCACCATCTATAACAACTTCATCAGCGATCTGCGCGCCCCTGCCGCATCTGCAGCACTGGCCATTGCAGGGGTCTATCTTTCAGGTGGAGCTACCCATAACGTTTATAACAACTCTGTTTATCTTTCCGGAACATCCTCGTCAGCTCTTTTCGGATCGGCAGCTATCAGGTCAGTCACCACCTCAACGTTGGATTTGAGAAACAACACCCTTGTCAACCTTACAACCCCAATAGGGACAGGAAAAGCCTCGGCTTTTCAGCCGAGTTCAGCAACTCTGACCAACTATGCCGCCACATCGAACAACAACCTTTTATATGCCGGGACGCCATCGTCGAGCCACGTCATTTTTTACGACGGCACCAGCAGCGATCAGGCCATGGAGGCATACCAGGGCAGGGTTTCACCAAGGGAGGCCGCCTCTGTGACGGAGCTGCCTCCTTTTGTGAATACCACGACAACGCCTTATGACCTTCATCTTCAGACTACCATCACAACCCTGTGTGAAAGCGGGGGGACCGTTGTTTCAACCCCGGTTGCGATCGCTACCGACATTGATAATGATCCGCGGTACCCGAATCCGGGCTATCCCGATAATGCGACCACACCGGCCACCAGGCCCGATATCGGGGCGGATGAATTTGGCGGGACAAGACCAGGCCCGCTGTCGGGAGTCTTTGCAATTCCGGGTGATTTTCCATCCATTACCTCCGCCGCGACCGCCATCAATATCAGGGGAATCGGAACGGGTGGCGTTACGTTTAATGTAGCTGCCGGCTACACCGAAACAACCGTCTGGCCCATCCTTATCAGTGCTACGGGGAATTTATCAAACCCCATCATCTTCCAGAAAAGCGGGAACGGGGCCAACCCTGTGGTGACCCGCACCGATGCCGGAATTGTGGCAACCTCAGTGTTAGGCGGCCAGGGCGATGCCGTTATCATCATCCAGGGATCCGATTATGTTACCTTCAACGGGATCGATGTTGCCGCCTCCAATCAGGGGATCGAATACGGGTATTACCTGATCAAAGCCAGCCCGACCGATGGTTGCAAAAATGTCACGATTACCAATTGCGCCATCACCATGACCAAGGGAACAAGTGGTTATGTTGCCGGGATTTATGCTTCAAACAACGATGTCAGCTCATGGCCGTCATCCATCGTTGGAATAACCCCCGTCTCCACGGGTGGCCGGAATGAGAATGTGACCCTGACCGGGAACACTATCAGCAATGTTATTACCGGCATCCTGTTAATCGGCTATAACCACACCACCGCCCCCTACGACCTCCAGGATCAGAATTTCGTTGTTGGGGCTTCCGGGGCCGGCAATACAATTCAAAACTTTGGCGGGAATAGCGCCATCCCCTCCTATGGTATTTTTCTGTTTTATCATATCAGTCCATCCATCTGTTACAATACCATAAACAATACCGCAGGGGGAGGGAGCGATGCAACTGCAACCGTTTTTGGTGTTAAAATCGGGTACTCCAATTCAGGCGGTGATTTTGTCGCCAATAACAATACCATCACACTGGGCCAGGCAAGC
>JBAXFZ010000371.1:0-4563 GCA_037139685.1 Bacteroidota bacterium | reverse complement strand
ATCAGGCCGGTGCCTGATCGAATCGCTGGCATGACCCTCGATACGGATCAATTCAGGGGTCTGCCTGGCAGGAACCCGTTTGATCACCTGTTTTTCGAATTCGAAGAAAAGGGTGTCGGGCGATACGAAATAGACATCGCTCGGAAAACTCGATTGCGAGATGATCTCTTTTCCTATCCGGTTGGCTAAAAGATAGCCCCACACATGATCGCCGTTATATCGCAGTCTTACATTCCGCAGGCTCACATCGAATTCCCTGTCCTGCCTTATCAGGAACTGCTCGGAGAAAAACTCGAATCCCTGAACCCGGATCTTCAGGTTAAGGGTTGAATCGGAAGTGCCGGTCAGTCTGAGATTGGCCGGCACCTGCGTGTAATTCAGGGAATACTCGAGCGAATAGTAGTAATCCTGGGATAGCCTTACCAGCGCCCAGATAAAGACAGAAAGAACCAGGCAGACCAGGAAAATATAGAGTTGATTCCTGAATTTTTCACTTCGGCGCTGCCTGGCATTTCCGATGAATTCAAGAAAATCGGACTTCATCGGTTTGACGGTTAATTCAGATTATTTAGCTTCGATCGTTTGATTGTTATCCATGGCAACTGCCGATTTTTCAATGCGCAGCCGTACACTGTTCTCAACTTCGATCGTTACGGTTGTTTCCTGGATTTCAACGATCCTGCCATGAATTCCACCAATGGTGATCACTTTCTGACCCTTCTGCAGGCCCTCCTTGAATTTCTTCTGATCCTTCGACCGCTTCATCTGGGGCCTGATAAAGAAGAAATAAAAAACAACAATGATAAGCAGTAACGGAAGGAAAGAATACCATCCATTCTGCTGGCCTCCCTGGCCCTGGGGGGCCATTAAAAGAATACTAAGAAGATTCGACATGATAAATAAATTAAAAAGTAAATGATAAACTAAATTTTGCTATTTCGCTATTTCGCTATTTCTTATCTGCTCCCGGGTTCACCACCTGTGCCTTGATCCTGATAACAGTGGTATTAGGCTGGGTGTTGGAAACCACCAGGATGTTTTTATTCTGATAACCCCGCTTTCCATTGCTGTTGAATGCAACCTTTATCGTCCCGGTTTCGCCGGCACGGATAGGCGTTCTCGGGTAGGAGGGCACTGTGCACCCGCACGATGTGCTTACTTCAGCAATCAGAAGGTCCGATTTGCCCGTATTTTTAAAATTGAAGGAATAGGAGACGGTTTCGCCTTCAATAATTCTGCCAAAATCATGTTCGATATCATCAAATTTTATAGAAGGCAACGAACCACTGTTTGGCTTGCCACTGGCCGAATTGGGATTGTTTACAACATCTGTTGAGATGCTACCCTGCCCACCCTGGCTACCGGGCTTGCAACCGGAAGTCACCAGTATCGCAAAGAGCGTGATGATTATTGAGATTTTTTTGAAGTTCATGTTGGTAACGGCTGATAAAGCGGTGCAAAGGTATGAAAAAAAATCATAATTTTACCGCAATGCGCATCTATCTGATCGGTTATATGGCCTCGGGAAAATCAAACCTGGGGCAAATCCTTGCTGAGAAACTGGGCTACTCCTTTGTGGATATTGATTATCTTTTCGAAGAGCGTTTCCGCATCAGTGTGTTGGATTTTTTTGAGAAGTATGACGAAGATGGTTTTCGAAAGATAGAACAATCGCTTTTACTTGAATCTACACTGTGGGAGAACGTTGTGGTGTCGACCGGAGGAGGAACTCCCTGTTTTTTTGACAATATGCAGGTTATCAGGGAATCGGGCATTTCGATATACCTGAAATGGCATGTGGCTCCGCTTGTTCACCGTTTAAGGCAGGTAAAACGTAAACGACCGCTGCTGAAGGATATTCCGCCTGAAGAGCTTGAAGAAAAGGTGACTTACCAGTTAAAGCAAAGGGAATTTTATTATCTCCAGGCCGATTATATTGTTGATGCCGGCAACCTGGAAATCAACAGTCTCCTTGACATAATAGTTCCCGCAATAAAGGGCAATTAGTCCTTCACCTCCAGTAATGCAACATTTTCAACATGCTGGGTATGCGGGAACATGTCGACAGGTTGGCATTTTCGCATTGTATAAACTTTGCTCATCAGCGCCAGGTCCCTGGCCTGTGTGGCAGGGTTGCAACTGACATAGACAACCTTTGCCGGTTTAACCTCCATAATGGCGCGTACCACCTTTTCATGCATCCCGTTTCTGGGGGGGTCGGTGATCACAATATCAGGTTTTCCCTGTGATTCGATAAACCCGCTTGTCATGATCTTTTCTGCCTCACCGGTAAAAAAACGGGCGTTGGTTATCCCGTTTATTCTGGAGTTGACCTCTGCATCAGCAATTGCTGCTTCAACCGATTCAATGCCGGTAACCCTGTTCACATAGGGAGCGATGTAATTGGCAATTGTGCCTGTTCCTGTATACAGGTCGTAAACATGTTCATTCCCGGTAAGCCCTGCAAATTCAGCAGCTGTCCTGTAGAGGTTCATCGCCTGGAAGGAGTTGGTCTGGAAAAAAGAGGCGGGACCTATCCTGAATTCTATATCTTTTCCGCCAGCCGCAAAGGAGGGCATCTTTTCGGTAATGTAGGGATCGCCTTTGAACAGGTTGAACTCCAGGTCGTAAATTGTGTCATTCTGCTTTGGATTAATCACGTAATAGAGGCTGGTGATCTCAGGGAATTGTTGGGCAAGGGAATCAAGCATAAGCTTAATTTCATCATCGCGGTTGCGCACAACCAGGATGACCATCAGGCCACCCGCCTCGGTATTGCGGATGATGAGATTTCGTAAAAACCCCTGCCAGATTCGTACATCATAAAATGTGAGGCCATTTTCAACTGCATATTTCCTGGCAGCCGTCCGGATGGCATTAGCCGGATCTTTCATGTGAAAACATTCATGAATGTCGACAACTTTATCAAAAAATTGCGGGATATGGAATCCCAGTGCATTGGTGCTTTGCAGCTCCGGGGCAATGTCCCGGTCCTCGTCGGTTAGCCACCGGTGGTTTGAAAAGGTAAAATCGAGTTTATTCCTGTAATAAGTAGTGCGTGGTGATGGGAGAATCGGCAGGATGACCGGGTTTTCAAGCCTGCCAATCCTTGTAAAACTGTCGAACACCTGTTTTTGCTTGTAATAGAGCTGTTCTTCATACTTCATGCTTTGCCAGCGGCATCCCCCGCAAAGTCCGAAATGGGAACAGTGAGGATCAATCCGCTTTGACGAATAGCGATGAAAATGAATTGCCTTCCCCTCCAGGAATTTTTTTTTCTTCCGGGTTATCTGGACGTCAACTACATCGCCCGGCACGACAAATGGAACAAAAATGATCTTTTCATTTATTTTCCCCACAGCCATTCCCTCTGCCCCTGCATCGATAATTTCAACCTTTTCGTATACCATGTCAGCCGTTTTCCATATTTTCGTTCATGAGATATTTTCTGAGTACAATAAAAAGATCATCTTTCCGGAAGGGTTTTGAAAGGTAATCATCCATTCCTGCTTCGATACATTTCTCACGATCGCCTGGCATGGCAATGGCAGTTAATGCAATGATGGGAATCCTTGTCCCGGGAGCCTCTGTTTTTCGGATCTCCTGTGTTGCCTGGAACCCGTCTTTCTCAGGCATGTGGATATCCATAAATACCAGGTCAACCTTGTTTTCCCTGAACTGAACAATGGCTTCGTCGCCATTGGCAGCTGAAATCACGCGAACCCCTGTTTTAAGCAGCATCACGGTCAGCAATTTCATGTTGATATTATTATCCTCGGCGATCAGTATGGTTTTTCCAGGTTCAATGGTTATCGATTCATCCCTGGTTGTAACTTGCTGACCGGGTTTTAATTTCGAGTGTGATTTCCCCTCGTGCAACAATTTGAAAAAATCCTTCATTTTAACCGGTTTTGTCAGGTATTGCTGAATTCCCAGATCTTTGCACTGCTGGATTATGTTGTCCTTTTCGACTGACGAATACATGAAAATAATAGGTTTCATGTTCCTTGTCTGGTTTTTCCTGATCTCCTCAGCCACAGCGATCCCATCCATACCCGGCATATGCATATCAAGGATAACCAGGTCGTAACTGGTGTTAGACTCATTTGCCGCCTGCAGCTCCGAAAGTGCCTCCGTGCCACCCAGGCATACCGTTGAATCGATACCCCAATAGGTTAGCATATCCTTCATGATCTTCAGGTTTGTCGAGTTGTCATCCACAACCAGGACCTTCTGGATTTCAGGTTTCTGAATTGTACTATCCTCAAGATGTTCAGTGGCCACCTTTAACGGTAATTCAAAACTGAAAGTACTGCCAACCCCGATCTCACTTTCAACGATGAGCGATCCTTTCATGATCATTGTCAGCATTTTTGAGATTGACAGGCCTAATCCCGTACCGCCGTATTTTCTCGTAGTCGAGCTGTCAGCCTGTGTGAACTGATCAAAAATTGTAGGAAGTTTACTTTGCTCTATACCGATGCCGGTATCCTTAACGCTGAACAGTACTGATACCTACTTTGGGCTATTGATCGAGATGTGGGGCAAAAAGTCCTACGACAT
>JBAXFZ010000370.1:0-4569 GCA_037139685.1 Bacteroidota bacterium | reverse complement strand
AAAGGAGGTGAAAAACTGATGACCATCGGGGATTTCTCTCCCGGCGATGGTTTCTGGAATATCCGCACCCAGTCGGCTACCGATTCGCTGTTCAAATCGACCTACTATTTCATGGATGATGTTTCGCTGGAGGCCATCCGCGATTCCAGCGCGTGCAACTGCCTGAAGGGGAACTGACGGTCGAGCAAAAGGGATTCTATGTAAGGGGGCCGGCCCTCTTACCTCTCCTGAAAACCAGCCATAAGGCAATACCAAAGAAAGCAAACGCGAAAAGGGTGGCATTGTAAGCCACGATCGAGGTGATGAAGGAGAACAGGATGATGGCCGTGACAAAGGCAACACCGACAACACCCAACAGCGACCTGCCCAGCAGTTGCTTCAGAAACCATTGCGACAGGTAGCCGGCCACGAAAATGACCACGGTCGTACCCGTATAGGAAAAGTCCTCCATCAGGAACCTGAAAATTGTATATATGTTGGTATACCTTTGGTTATTGTCAATATGGACCATGGTTGAAAATATCCCTCCCTCCCGCTGGTAATCCGAGAACTGTTCAAAAAGCCCGCTGAGGGTGAATTTGCCCCACTGCAGGCAAATCTCCGGGCGACTGTCGAACCAGACCGAAAATCCTGAAAAATTCCCGAAAAACCACACAGAAAGCTTGTCCCACACCTCCATGACCTGGTATGTCGAAAAATCATGCGTATTGTAGCGTGCCAGCTGGGTAAGCAGGAACAGGGAAGGGATGAAAACGGCAAAAAAGAGTGCAACCAGGAGCCTGTTTAAGGTAAATAATTTAAATGCTGTCCCCTTCTGAAACAACTTCCCGGCGAGGAATGAGGCAAGGAACATGATTGCGCCGAAGAGAAAAACGGCCCTGGCTGTATAGATCAACGTAAAGAGGATCAGCGGAATGAGGGAAAATATCATTAAAATCCTTTCGGATGTTTTACGCGTCATGGCCAACAGGAACCCCGCCACCAGGTTGCCTGCATAGGCCATGCTGATGCATAACATGATCCCCCGCGACAGCCGGATGCCCTCGTACCGCTCATCACTCATGCCTGAAATCGTATCGACCACATAGTGAAAGTCGCTGATTTGTCCGAAGATAAACTGATGCTCCCTTAACAGCAGGATGCTGGCACAGAAACCGGTTACGATGCCCACATAAACAAATCCCTTGAGCCGTGGCGTTCGTGAAAAGAAAAAGTCATCCGTGATGTTTTGTCCCACCATTCCTCCTTCAGCATTGCCAGATGAGGATTTTGCAAGGATTGACCCGGCAAAAAACATGAATATCTGGAGAAAGACAAAAAACAAGGCCCCCGCAGAAAAATAGAATCCGGGCGCAAGCAATAACGACATGCCCAGAATGGCGCTCCAAACCAGCGGGAAAAGTGCAGCCGGAGCAAGCCAGCTCTTCTCAATTCTCCGGATGAAGAGTGTCATCACAACCATCAGAAGGTAAACAATAACTATCTGGAACCAATCATTCATCACTTTTGGATTCCTTATAAACGGGCAGAGACCACAAGTTTATCCATGATCAGTGCTGCCAGGATACCTGCGACAAGCCCCACAAAACCAAACAGGACCAGCAGCAGTGAGAGCGAAAAGTTTGACGGGTACTTCGGGACCAGGGGTGGAACCGAAATTTCATACCCGGTCATTCTGGTCAATTTCAGATCAAGATCAGCAACCCGCGCCTGCAGGTCGGCCAGATCTTTATATATCCCCGTACCCCCGTTCTTGCTGCATAGCGAGGGATCCCGCTGCGATCCTTTTAAAACAACCTGCATGGAGAGTATCTCCGACTTAAGGGAATCACGGATAATTCTCATTTTCCGGCGTTCCAGGTTGACGTTCCTTGACAGAAAATGATTCTGGTTGATATATTTCAGCAGATTCAGGGCAATAGGTTTAATCGACTGTGTATGATAAACAGACAAGGTGATTTCGACCACATTGGTATTTCTCAGCTGTGTGGATGCTACCGAGGAGAGATCATTCGCCATGTTTGCAGGAAGGACCAGGGTGTCGTGTATAAGTGCAGGCGAGTACTGTTTATTCAGGAGCGAATAATTTTTAACGATGCGTTCCAGCTCCTCGGGCTTCATCATTTCATACAAAGTGACCTTGTCGGTACCTTCAACGATCATGGTTTCGTCGGATGAAGGTGATATCACGAATTGTGTTTTGTATTCCTTCCGGGAGATAAAATGGACCAGAACGGCCAACAGCAAACTCATTCCAAAAAAGGAAATGACCCATAAAAACCTGCGTTTTATGGTCTGGTAGTCATTGCCGAGATATTTGCTTACGCTGTTTAGTTCATTCATAACACTTGCTTTTTGATCTTGTTTATATCCAGTTTATTTTTCCTTTTCTGCGGAAGCCATGCTATACCACCGTTCCGTTTCTTAGAATTTCAGCAGCTCTTCGTAGAGCTCCTTTACCGGGAGCCCCATGACATTAAAAAAGGAGCCTTCGATTTTGTTTATCCCGATATACCCGATCCATTCCTGGATCCCATATCCCCCGGCTTTGTCGAACGGCTTGAAATTCAGGATGTAATACTCAATCTCCCCAGGGGTCAGCACTTTGAAGGTCACGGAGGAGAGTACATGGAATATATGTTTTTTCGATGCAGAGGCCAGGCACACAGCCGTAATCACATCGTGGGTCTGTCCCGAAAGTTTCTGCAGCATTACAACGGCATCGCCATGACCAGCAGGTTTTCCAAGCACCTCATTCCCGATATAGACGATGGTATCGGCGGTTATCACGATCGTATGATCGTCGAACAGCGACAGGTCAATTGCATTTGCCTTCAGTTCGGCAAGGTACCTGGCGATCTCCTCCGGGAGTAACCCTTCGGGATACACTTCGTCCACCTTTGGTTCAAGGATGGCGAAATCGAGTCCAAGCTCTTTGAGGAGATACTGTCGCCTTGGCGACTGGGAGGCAAGGATGATCTTTTTTTCTTTAAACGTTCCCGGTATCATAAGCAGGTCAGATCGATATTAAGATAACTTCAAGGGAGAGGATGCCTGCTACCATGATCAGTTTGCAAAGGTTGCTGAGATAATGAAAATCCTGCCGGGTATGCGCCTTAAAGAGTTTTACAAGCAGGTAAACGGCTCCGGCCTGTACGGTCACCAGGAAATACCAGGCAACCATCATCATGTCAAGCCTGAAAAGAATAAGCTGTGCATACCCCAGGAGCAGGATCGTGGCCATGAGGATGGCTCCTGCAACGTACCGGGTGTTCTTCATCCCTGCCACCAGTGGCAGCGTTTTGCAGCCATAGGTTATATCGCCTTCGGTATCCTCCATATCTTTTATGATTTCACGCACCATCGAGACCAGGAAGGCGAAGAGGGCATAGCCAAGAAAAATATAGGTGACCCGCTGAATTGCAGGTATCTCCTCTGCAAAGGCCATCGCGTGCAAACGAAGCCAGAAGAATTCGAAAAGCCAGACCATCAGGATGACAAATGCCGACAAGGCTGAAACAATAAAATTCCCCCAGAAAAGCATGCGCTTGTATTTTGCCGAATAGATCCACAGTAATCCCGAAATGAAGGGAAAGATAAATCCAAAGCTGACCGACCTAACCCGCCAGGCAAGATAAAAACCCAGGATGATGGCCAGTGTATTGAGCAAAATATGCAGCTTAATGGCACCCCTTGCAGAGATCAGCTTATCGACAACCAGCTTGTCGGGCCGGTTGATACTGTCGATTTTGACATCAAAATAATCGTTGATCACATACCCTCCGATTGCAACAAGCACGGTGACCAGCACAAGCACAATGAAATCAGCCAGCCGTGCGGGTGACCCCTCCTGCCCGCCATACAACAGCGGGATAATGATACAGTACCTCAGTAAAAACTGGGTCAGTATGATGATCAGGACATTGGGCAGCCTGATCAGCTGCATCATTGCCCTCGTATTTTCAAGATTTATTTTTCCTCTCAATCCCATTTTGCCTCCCTGTGGCTGTTAATTACCAATGATACGCATCATCATTCATCCATTTTCCCTGCACCTTCAACACCTGTTCGATAACATCGCGCACACATCCCTTGCCTCCGTTAAAATGCGAGATATACTTGGCAACCGATTTGATCTCCTCTGCCGCATCAGCCGGGCAGGCCGACACACCCGCCTCCTTCATCACCTCATAATCGGGAATGTCGTCGCCCATATACAAAACCTGTTCGGAGGAGAGATTATTGGTCTTTAAAAAGGCATGATATGTCTCCTGTTTCTTTTCAATTCCAAGGAAGATATCGGTTATCTGGAGCGCTCTCAGCCGGTGCATCATCGAGTCGGACCGGGCCCCCGAAATTACGGCAACCCTGTAACCCTTTTTAACCGCGAGCTGGAGTGCATAGCCGTCCTTTACATTCGATACGCGGTGAGCATCGCCTTCGTTGGTGGTAATCACGCTCCCGTCTGTCAGCACCCCGTCATAGTCGAAAATAAAGGTGTTGATGTTTTTAAGGAGTTCCTTGTAATTTGCCATGTGACTCTTTATATTTTAGGATATTGTTACTGAT
>JBAXFZ010000369.1:0-4579 GCA_037139685.1 Bacteroidota bacterium | reverse complement strand
TATCCTTATTATCCTTTCAAACCTGAGCTTCTTCCTTGGCCTGCTGTCAAAAGAGAACGCCATCATGTTCGTTGCCATAGTTCCCCTGGCAGTCTATTTTTTCTTCCGGGTACCTTTGAAGAAGACGCTGCTGATTACTTTTCCCCTGGCAATAACAGCGCTTGCCTTTGTCTTTGTCAGGTTCCTTGTCCTGGGGCAGGTTTTCTCATCCGGAATTCCAAGGGAACTACTGAACAACCCGTTTCTTGATGCCACTGCCGATCAGCGGTTCGGGACTATCATGTATACACTGGGACTATACATCAAGCTGTTGTTTTTTCCTCACCCCCTTACCCACGATTACTACCCTTACCAGATCCCGCTTGTATCCCTCACCGACATCCGGTCGCTGATTCCTGTAATCATGTATTCTGCCATGATTTTCTATCTCCTCCGCCGTTTCAGCAAAAAAGAGATCGTTGTCTTTGGGCTCGCCTTCTACCTGCTTACCCTGCTAATTGTATCTAACCTCCTTTTTGCAGTCGGCACATTTATGAACGAACGGTTCATCTATATGCCATCCCTTGGATTTGTTATCATAATGATATACCTGGTAGCAGTAAAACTGCCTTCACGTTTTAAGAGCAAGGCTGCTTCGAAGATAGTCGTCCTTGCGATCATGTTCCCTGTGCTGCTCCTGTTTTCAATCAAGACCTATACCCGGAACCAGGTCTGGAAAGATGATTTCACCCTCTTCTCAACCGATGTCCTGGTTTCCGGAAACAGTATCAAATGCAATATCTCGGCCGGCGGTGATTATATCAATAAAGCCGTCAATGAACCGGACACAGTAAAAAAAATGGAATATTTCGGCCATTCCATGCAATACCTGGAGAAGGCACTCCGGCTGGCCCCATCCAGTATTAACGCACTTGTTCTTTACGGGAATCTGAACGCACTGTACCTGAAAGATTATAAAAAGGCAATTGAACAGTATTTCAAAGTGCTCTATATCGATCAATCCAACGAACCTGCCATGACCAATGCAATTAAAATTCTGGAATCAGTAGACAACCAGAAGGATTGTGCATATAAACTAAAGTCCTATCAGTTTTTACTGAAGATTAACCCTGCAAACAGCGACATCTGTTATAATATAGGAAGGCTGTACGGCAGGTACGCGGGCAACCTTGATTCCGCCGGCATATACCTGGAGAAGGCCATCAAACTTTCACCCGGCGATATCAAAGCCTATAAAGATCTCGGAATCATCTGCAGCATGAAGAAAGATTTCGCCAGGGCCATTGAACTGTTTAAAACGGCAGCCGCCCTCGATCCCAAAGATATCCAGGTAAAACAAAATCTTGAGGTAACCTATCGCATCATGCAGCGCGAAAAAAAGTAGGAGGGTCAGCGGATCAGGATGCCATTTTCAACAGCAGCCCTCACTAGTTGGGCAGTGTTATGTAATTTCATCTTCTTTAATATGTTTGACTTATGTCTTTCCACGGTTTTCTCACTGACATACAACATACTGGCTATGGTTTTTGTCGATTTGCCTTCTGCCAGTAAATGGACGAGCTCCATTTCACGGGCAGTTAAATTACGGCCGTCAGGAACCGGTTCGTCTTCAGATTGAGAAAAGGTCGAGACCAGCACCTCCGAAATGATCTTGCAAAAAACTGTTTTTCCCTTACATACATCACGGATTGCCTGAAATAACTCTTCAGGGCCGCAGTTTTTTGAAATGTAACCCTTGGCGCCCGATTTGAGCATCTCCTTGATGTACTGGGGATGGACATACATTGAAAGTGCAATAATCTTAATCCAGGGCATTTTCAAATCGATGATCTTTGTCACTTCGATGCCCGTCATTCCCGGCATTTTTATATCCATCAAAATAACATCCGGTTTCTTTGTTTCCAGGAGGTTCATAATCTCCGTTGCGTTCGAAGCCGTTCCGATAATCTCGAAATCATGCTGGCCCGTTAACAAAAGGGTCAAAGAATGCAGAATAAGTCCCTGATCCTCTGCAACTATAATTTTAATCCTGTCGGTATTACCTGTGACATTATCCATTGGGAATGGGATTACAGATTTAATGCTGGCAAATATACAGGAAAACAGACATGAATTGACACTAAACTCAAATTTATTGAAAGTTTTAATCACCATGTCTTAGAAATTTGCATTAATTAACCTACTTTCGATAAATCTTTCTAACGTGTAAAATAGCATTGAAACAGCAATTAACACTAGGGTTTTAAAATGTTAGGCAATCACTGTAACATCCCTTGTTTTAAGCTTTTCAATTCTAATTGTTTATACGTTATTGAAACATATAAGCTTAATCCTGTTAAATGTTTATCAAGAAAATGATCAGAGATGAAAAATAAAATGAAAGCCATTTATATCCTTTTGCTACCTCCGCCTTAACCAGTTTGGTTAAGATTCTATATATTACCTTATGTAAAATCTTCATTAATATTCACTTACAACCTTAATTAGTTTAAACCCAATTATTAACCTATGGAAACATTTTACAAAAAAATGATTTTATTAAAGAGGTTAAAAATACCATCAATGGTGTTTTTAACATTTTTGATCATGGCATTGTCAATGAATGCCAGAGCGCAATCCTATACTCCAAGTGGGGGTGACGTCTGTAATAATCAAACTATTACTTTCAATCCCTGTCCACTTTACGGATGTCCCGGAACTCCCGGGGTAACTGGCCAGACCTATTCCTGGACTTCACAAGACGGGTTATTCATTTCAACTTTGCAAAACCCCACTCTTGCCCCGGGCCAGCCTGGTTATAAACGACAGACATTCTTTCTTACCATTAACTACTATGATCCTGCTGCGAAATTTTCCAGCGGTTCAGTGGTACTAAAGGTACATGTTACGATTCTAACAACCACTCCCACCAATGTTACCCCGTGCTACGGCGGAAGCAACGGTTCTATCGCTCTGAGCACAAGTGGCGTATTAGGCAGTTATAGCCCTTATACCTACAAATGGAGCAATTCAGCAACTACCAAAAACATCAGCAACTTAACTGCTGGTTCTTATACTGTAACCGTTACCGACGCACTCGGATGTACTACAATCCAAACACAGCCTGTAACGCAACCAGACCCCACAGGGGCATCAATTACAAGCCAGACAGACGTGCTCTGCCGTGGTAATGCTACTGCTTCCGCTACTGTTACAGGTACAGGAGGAACGACTGGCTATACCTACTTATGGACGAACAGCCAGACGGGTCGGACTGCTACCGGATTAACGGCAGGCAGCTATACCGTTACTGTCAGTGATGCCAACAGTTGTAAATCCAATGCCACAGCAACAATCACACAACCTGCTGCAGACTTGTCAGCCTCCATTACCGGACAAACAAACGTACTTTGCCGGGGCAATGCCACTGGTAAACTTACAGCTGCCGGGGCTGGTGGAACTTCAGGTTATACCTATTTGTGGACGAACGGTCAGACCGGCACAACTGCCACCGGATTAACGGGAGGCAGTTATACTGTTACTGTCACCGATACACACAGTTGTACAACAACAACCTCAGGAACAGTCACGCAGCCTGCGATAGCCCTTTCGGCTTCGATCTCAGGCCAGACGAACGTTCTCTGCCATGGTAACGCCACTGGCGCAGCCACTGCTGCCGGTGCCAACGGAACCTCAGGTTACACCTACGTATGGGCAAATGGTCATACCGGAGCCACGGTTACCGGACTGACTGCAGGAACATACCTTGTTACAGTTACTGATGCCAACAGTTGTACCACTACAACTTCGGCAAATATCACCGAACCTGCCATAGCCCTTTCGGCTTCCGTCACCGGAACAACCAATGTACTCTGCCATGGCAACGCCACTGGTGCGATTACCGCCGCCGGTGCCAACGGAACAGCAGGATATACCTATTTCTGGTCCAACGGACATACTGGCGCGACAGCTACCGGATTAACTTCGGGAACCTACACAGTGACAGTAACCGACGCAAACAGCTGTACTACCACGACCTCTGCATCCCTGACGCAACCCACAACGGCACTTTCCGCTTCAATTACAGGAAAGACCAATGTGCTTTGCCATAGCGGAGCCACTGGTTCTGCAACAGCTGCAGGTGCCGACGGAACACCGGGTTACACTTATGCATGGGCAAACGGTCATACCGGCGCTACTGCTACCGGATTAACGGCCGGCACATACGCAGTTACCGTAACCGATGCAAACAGCTGTACCACCACTACCTCTGTAACCATCGACCAGCCTACTGCTCTTTCGGCCTCCATTACCGGACAAACCGATGTGCTTTGCTTTGGTAATTCCACTGGCGCAGCCACTGCTGCAGGTGTCAACGGAACAACAGGTTACAGCTATGCATGGAGCAATGGCCAAAACGCCGCCACTACCACCGGGTTAACTTCCGGCACGTACACGGTTACGGTTACCGATGCAAACAGCTGCACTGCAACAACTTCGGTTACCATCACCCAGCCTGGTGCTGCACTTGCAGCTTCCATTTCTGGACAGACCGATGTACTCTGCTTCGGCAATTCAACCGGTTCAGCAACTGCTGCCG
>JBAXFZ010000368.1:0-4593 GCA_037139685.1 Bacteroidota bacterium | reverse complement strand
TGGTGGTTAGATCCTGGACCCAGGCAACCAGTTCATAGTCTGTTACCAGGTCGCCGCCCCAGGAAGGAACGAAGGTAAAGGTCAAAGGAACCGTAACCTGGTTTCCACTCTGTAAATTGATCGGGGTCCCGTTGGCATCGGGGGCCATGGCCCGGCTTACAAATTCCAGGTGGGTCTGTCCCTGCCAGTTTACCTGGATATGCGACTGGGTCAGCGCCAGTTGCAACACCAGGTTGGCGTTTGCAAAGGGTGTTTCGCCGAACCTGTCGACAGTCACCGACAGGGTGTAGATATTGCCCGCCCTGGCCCCGTCGCCGATGGTGATGCCAAAGGCGGTCTTCATTGCGTACTCCGATTCGTAGATCGGCAAATAGGATGGGTAGAGGCTTACCGAATGATCCCCCCCTACAAGCTGTTTGATCCCGTCAAAGGTGGCTGTGGGATAGCCTGTTATGGCGTAATAGGTATTCCGTGCGTTCGATGCCGTATAGGCATATGCGTCGCCGTTGTGATTTTCGACCACCGAAACCTGCTGGCCGTTTGCTACAAGGTCGTCGGCCCCCATGGCAGCGCCGGGACAATACTGGCACCAGGTACCGGTCCCGATCTCCAGTAAAACGGTTTGTTTGTTGTGGGTATAGGTGTACACCGTTTTTACAAGAGTGTCGTTTGCATGATTCATATCGGAGGCTAGCGAAGTATATACCTTCATCTTATAGATAGCCTGTGAAGCGGGAAGCGAGAATGATGTAAAGTTAATGACGGCTGTATCCCATGACGCCAGCGATGGTACCGTCTGGTTATCGGTATAGATCTCGCTGTTGGCATAATTGTAAATTTTGCAGATCACATGAAACGCCGTTTCCGTATTTATCCCTGTGTTTTTTATCGTGGCTGAAGGAATTACCGGCACAGTATCGGTTAAATACAATGGATTATTGATCGACATGGTGGAGAGATCGTCGGCCGGGGGAACGACAAGGCTTACATCATCCACGAACATGTTGTTGCCGTACTTGCTGTATCCCCTGAAAATAAGGTACTTTGTTCCCGAGAGGCTGGCCGGGAGAAGGTAACTGTGCTGGTACCATCCATCCACGGGGTTGTATCTCGGAATCGTTGCCAGCCAGGTTGCCCCCGAAAGACTTGCGGCGGAATTATAGTAAACGCCGGTACTGTCGTTGTAGATTGGCCAGCCTGAATCGCCATATTGCCAGAAACTGAAGACATGCACGGATGAACCGGTAAAGGTAAGTGCGGGAGAGACCAGCAGGGCATTTGCCCCGGCCAGGTAGTCATAGCTGTTGTATTCGGCCATACCTGCCCCGCTGTGCGGACTGCAAACGGGTTCAGTGCCCGCGGTTACCCGTTTCCACAAGCCGGAGCCCCCGACCTGGATGTTCTGCCATCCGGCAGGAGGAAAAGTAGCTCCATCGAAACTTTCATTTAAGGTTTGTGCCCATCCCGACAGGATAAACCCCAGGGAAAACAGGACCAGACAGATTTTTTTCATGTGTTGCGTTATTAAATTTCTATTTTGGGATTGCTTTACCGGTAAACTGAATTACGAACCAAAAGCTCCCCGATATCTGTTGCAAATTAATCATTTTATCCCTTCCTTATCCACGAAAATCCAGGCAATTTTGCCTCCATCCGATTTTTTTTAACTTTAATCCGGAAACACATTCGCATTATGTGAAATTCAAACGTTTTCAAAGGATTTAAGCCGTGACTGAGTGTTGCAGGAAAATGACACAAGCGGAATCTTCCGTCGTTTCTTTAATAACCACAGGGTTTCTGAGCTTTTTATACCCGGTTTGCCTGCCTTTTATACCGGGAAAGATAGTAATTGACCGGAAAGCATTCCTGGTTGCGTCATGCACCACTGCCCCGGCCATCTTTGGCCAAAGAAATATCTCCTCCATTCCAAATTAATCCATTACCTTTATATTCTCTTGTTTATGCATCCGATGGACTGAAAGATGAAAAGCATAAAGTACTCAATTTTAATACTATTCCTCGTCTCTATTTCAGGAAGGCTCGTTTCCCAGGATGCATTAAGTATATATGACAAGGTTTACGGCCTCGACCAGGCGCTGTATAACGGGAAAAAATACAACTATTTCCTGCCCCCGGGCACCATCGGCCACCAGTACATCTTATCCCCCGGTTATATTGCCGGCAGCGTGACCATTAAGGGGAAATGCTACGGCAATGTCAGTTTGAACTTCGACATCTTCAACCAGCAGTTGCTCCTGAAGTATGCAGATGAAACCGGCAGCCTGAATATCATCGAGCTGTCAAAAGCCTGGCTTGAAGGCTTCAGTCTTGGGAACATGAATTTTGAACTCCTTAGCCCTGAAAAGAACCCGTGTTTTTTCCAGGTGCTCGGTGATGGCCCCCTGAAGGTGCTCTATTACTGGAGGAAAAACCTGAACCTGGTTTCCGCCATTGGATCTTCCGATTATACCTTTACCCGGGCTGTGAGAGATTCGTTTGTGCTTTCCAACGGGCAGCTCAAACCTTTCCGGAATAAGCGGGGGCTGGTAAAGTTGTTTGACCGCACCTGGCGACCGGCGATAAAGAGTTACCTGCGCAAAAACAGGGTTGATGTGAAGAAAGCCCCCGACCAGGCAGTAACGAAAATGATCAACTTTATCGGGACCCTGAAATAAACAATGAAACTGCTGCTGCTCATACATCTCCTCTTTTTTGGCAGTCCCGCACGGGATAAGGGCCCCGACACGCTTGTTTCATGCCATTTCAGGCAGGCTCCATTCAGCGAATATTGCGATTACATATACAGGGAATCGGGTGTCAGGATCTACTATAATGAATCATGGGTAAGAGGAATTACCGTGACCATGGATGCTGACAATATCAGCGTAATATCTTCAGCCGGAATGGCCCTGAAGGGCACCAGCCTCAAAGTGTCGGTGTGGAACCATAACCTGGTGGTGATGCCGGGTGAAGTGCTTCCCGCGGAGTTGCCCCGGTATGAACTGCAGCAGACCCGTTCCGACAGTTTAGCCGCAATTGGTGCGGCGCTCACGCAAAGTGCCGAGCGTTACCTCACCGGGAGAAAGGCCGATGTACTGCAAACCCTGAGGGTAGGCAAGAAGGGTCTTGCATCAGGCGATTCGAGGGTCACGATTCGCGGCAGGATCACCGACCAGCAGACTGGGGAGGCGCTGATCGGGGCTACCATCTATGTAAAGGAGAGTAATTCCGGTGCCGCAACCGACCAGAACGGTTTCCTGAGCCTGGTGCTGAAACCCGGCAGTTATACTGCGGTGGTGGCCTTCATGGGCATGGAGTCTAAGAAATATTTCCTTGTCGTATACTCGGAAGGGGAGTTCAGCATCGAGATGAAGAAATCTGCCATCCAGATGAAGGAGGTGGTGGTATTCGGCGATCAGCAGATGAACTTCCGGTTCAAGGCACCGGGGCTGGAGAAGATTTCAGCCAAGGCGATCAAGGAGATCCCCATGATGATGGGCGAACGGGACATACTGAAGGTTTCGGAGATGATGCCCGGGATTGTCACTGTAGGGGAGGGGTCTGCCGGGTTAAATGTGCGGGGCGGGAACTACGACCAGAATGCCTTCTACATCAACAGGATCCCGATCTATAACACTTCGCACCTCTTTGGCTTCTTCCCGGCTTTCAATGCCGATATTGTAAAGGATTTCTCCATTTACAAAGGGTATATTCCCGCACAGTACGGCGGGCAGCTCAGCTCGGTATTCAACATCATCGGCCGGCAGGGCAACCGGAAACATTTTACCGCCCATGGCGGGATCAGCCCGGTGGCCGCCAATTTTTCGATCGAGGGACCCCTGAAAAAAGACACCAGCTCATTCCTGCTCAGCGGCCGCTACCTCTATTCCGACTGGCTGCTCAGGCAAATCGACGACCCGGTGATCCGCACCAGCAAGGCCGGGTTCAATGACCTCACAGCCTCCTGGAACTACGATTTCCGCAAGAGCCAGTTGTCATTTTTTGTCTATCACAGCCAGGATGAATTTCACCTCTCCGACATCAACTCTTACTATTATTCAAACAACGGCGCCTCCGTCAATTTAAGCCACCATTTCAGCACTTCGCTGAGCGCTGATTTTTCACTTACCGGCTCGCAGTATGCGTTCAACACCATGGATCAGCAGGAACCGCCGCTGGCTTACAAGCATTCGTACATGATCGGCGATTACCGCATAAATGCTGATTTCACGAAGGATCTTACCTCCAGGAACACCCTCCAGTATGGCGCAGCCATTATCTTTTACAGGCTCGACCGGGGAACGGTCAGCCCCTATGGCAGCAAATCACTCAGGGTGCCTGTTGCCCTGGGTACCGACCAGGGAGTCGAAAGCGCCCTCTATCTTTCCGATTCGCATGATATCCTTCCCTGGATGAACCTCAATGCCGGGTTCCGGCTTACACTTTTCAACCCGCTTGGCCCCCGTACTGTATATACCTATAATTCCGGGGCCCCCAAGGACCCCCGTTATGTCAGCGACACGCTGCAATTCGGACACTCGGCCACATAGCCGCACTTGGGGCATTGAAGCGAGGTGGAATAGCCCCGCCGGT
>JBAXFZ010000367.1:0-4599 GCA_037139685.1 Bacteroidota bacterium | reverse complement strand
AATCACAGGTAGCCCCTGGATGTCAAATATTTCAAATGATTTTCCCGGTTTGGCCGACCCGATCGTGAGCTCGGTTGTGAAGGGGCTTGGGAAAATTGAAAATTCAGCGGCGACGGGTGCTGCCTCCTCAACTGAAGTTGAATTCGTTGAACCTGTTTTCAAGCCGTTTCCAAAGCTGGTCACCCACATTTCGCTGGTGTTGAATGGATTAAAAAACACCCTTTCAGGCTGCCTGAACGGATAACTGTCGACCAGTGTCCAGGCGGGTGTGGCAGCATTGATATCCTGGGTAACCCACAATCCCTGGGTCTCGGTTGTAAGATAGGCCTGTGAGAGATTTTTGGGATTGAAGGTCAGGGAGGTTACACGATCAAACTGGCTGCCGGTAAGTTTTGTCCATGAGGTACCCCGGTTGGTGGTTCTGTACAATCCGCCCTTGCCGTTCGGAGCTCCTCCCCATCCGCTGAAAACCCCTGCATACCAAGTGTTTTGGTTAGGATCGGCAGGGTCGGTCACAATATCCTTTGTCCAGTAATACATACCGTGATCGCTCACATCGCTCCATGTTCCAGTTGCAGGATTGTACAGGAATACGCCCGAACTGGCGGTAAAGGCACCTGAAGTGTTGATCCTTCCCGAGAAGGTGCATACAACGTTGCCGTCATTCAGGACTTCGATCGATGCCGGATGGCCCTCTGTTCTCGGGGGCTGGGGGAGGTGAACCCATACGGAGGAGCCCAGTGCGCCCAGGTTGGAGGTTGTCCAGATGCCTCCCTGGCTGGAGGTGCCGCCACCCCCCCAATGAACCACGCTGGCATACATCTTGTCAGGGTTGCCCGGGTCGGTTGCGATCCAGAAAACAGGGTGGCCGAATGAATGCAGCGGGTTCCATGCAAACCCGCCGTCGGTTGAATAGTAAATGTTCCCAGTGGCATCCGACACATCGAGCTGGGCGTCGCGCAGCCGTGTGCTTTCATACAGGTCGTGCACGCGGGAAGTGCCTGCAAAGAGGGTCCCGCTGGGCAGCCCAGCAATCCGGTAAAGCGAATTCACCAGGAAACCGGAATAGTTGAAACCCCAGGTCTGGCCGCTGTCGGTGCTGCGTGTTCCGCCATTGTCGGAATAGGCCCCGAAAAGATTGCTGGCCGAAATCCAGTAAACCTGCCAGCAGGTTGTGTTTTCAAGGCCGATGCTCCTGTAAGCCTGTTTTGTCGGGGTTGACTGGCCGGCAGGATGCTGGTCCGATTGACTGACATAGGCCTGGTTCCAGGTTGTGCCGCCATCGGTCGTGGTGTGGATCAGGGCAAAATCACCGAACAGGACTTTTGACGGGTTGTTCGGGGCAACTGAGATTCCGAAGCAGGTTTCGGCCCAGCTCCAGTTCTTGTCGCCGCCGTATCCGCACCACCCGGTGGCGATATTCTGGTTGCCGGTTGTTTTGAACACCTTCACCCAGGTCGCCCCGGCATCCGTAGTCTTATAAACCAGAGGGGCCCCCAGTGCATTGTCATTTCCGGCCAGGTAAACGGTATTTATGTCGGTGCGGGCCATCCCTGTGTACATGATAAAATCTTTTGCAAAATCAATCCCTCCGGCTTTAGTAACCCATGTTCCCGATGCATTATCCATGGAATAGACCCCTTTTGCAAAATTGTAGTAATCCCACGGCATCACGCCATTGTAGGTGCCACTTGCGTTGCTGGTGATGCAGAAGAACCGCAGGGTGTTTGCGGCCCTTGCCCCCGAAAAATTCCAGATCACCTGCCCGGCAGGGATCCCGGTGGTTGTCAATGAGGAGAAGGTGGCGCCGCCGTTCTGCGAGTAATAGATCCCCTCGTTGGTGCCGATGTAGATGTTGTTGCCGTCAAAAACCACCCCGCCCAGTATAATACCGGCTCCCATATTTGCGGCGTGTTTGATCAGCGAAAAGGTTGCGCCTCCGTTGTTTGAGATGACAAGGTCCCCGTAATACCCCATGATCACCTGGTCGGGGTTGTTATAGTTGGCCCTCACAAGGTAAACCTGCCCCAGGTTCGGATCATAACCGGGAAGTTTGGTAAATGAATTACCCCCGTCGGTTGTCCTGACCGGGTAACCCTGGTTGCCGTCATTGTGGTTTGAATAGGCGATCGCTGCATCGGATGTGAATTCCCAGGTTGAGGTGCTGAAGACCTGGAGCCTGGTGAAAGGAACCTGGCTGTAACTGTTCCCGAAATCGGTTGAATGAAACAATTCACTCATGTCACAACTGATATAGAATTCATTGTCGTTGGCAGGGTTGATGGTCGGAAAAAACAGGGCGCCACCGCCGCCGGCTCCTCGGGGAGCGAAGGTGGATGGCTGTGAATGGATGGTAAAAAAACAGCCGGAGAAAAACAAAAACAGGAAGATTTTTTTCATCTTTGCAAATATTGGATATAATGGATAGATACGTGAATGTTATAAAAGTTGTCTGCTAAAATAAATAATAATCCCAACCATGCCGAACCATCCAAAAAATGCTATCATCACCGGGGCTTATGGTGCCATAGGCATGGCCATATCTGAGGGTATCTCCTCGAGGGGTTTCCGGGTTACCCTTGTTGGCCGTGATATGGTGCGGCTTGAGCAGGCCAGGCGCACCCTTTCCGAGCGTTCGTCAAATCCCGGGATTTTTACCGAAGTTGTCGACCTTTCATCGCAGAAGGAGATCATTGAATTCAGCAGGCGATGGACAGGCCCGCTTGACCTGCTGGTCAACAACGCAGCAACGGCGCCGCGCCGGCGAACCGAAACACCCGGGGGGATCGAGGTGCAGTGGGCCACTAACGTACTGGGCTATTTCTGGATGATGAACTACTTTCACCGGTTTATGGAGGGGCGCGAGGATGCAAGGATTGTCAATGTCGCCAGCTATTGGGCGGGCGGGCTGGACCTGGCCGACCCGGAATTCTGCCACCGGCCCTATGACAATGATGTTGCCTACCGCCAGGCCAAGCAGGCAAACCGGATGTTGAGTTTTGCCTTTTCCGGACGGTTAAAAGCTGATGGAATTACCGTTAATTCGTGTCATCCGGGGGATGTCAATTCAAAACTCAGCAATGCCTTCGGTTTCGGGGGTTCCGAGTCGCCCGAGCAGGGGGCTGCAACGCCGCTCTTCCTTTCGCTTTCGCCTGAGATGCGCGGGGTTACGGGAAAATATTATGAACACCTGAAACCGGCCGTTTGCCCCTTTGTGAAAGATGCAGCTGCCGTTGAAGAACTCTTCGGAATTTGCAGCAGGACGCTTCTATAACCGTTTCCTGACTGTATTCCAGGTATCGGTCACAAGAAAGCTTGCATCCATATTGCCAACCATCGTTTCGAATTTTTTTATCGGAATCGAAAAGGAGAGTGTATCCTTCGGAACGCATGGTCTTGCTGAAGGGTCAAACATACCCAGGACGGCCTTAGGGTTTTCCTGTTCTCCCTGGAACCATGGCTGATGAACGATGGCGCCGCATCCCGATCCGAATGGAGCGATGACCCCGTTGCCGTCGGGCTGGTCAAAATTGGCCAGGGTAAACAGCCCCGACAATACATCGGGTTTGGCAAAGAATATAACGGCAACAGGATGATCGTCGGGGGTGAGCTGGTCGAAACGTTTAAAAATAATATACCTGCCGTTTGCCGGGATACAGCGCATGCCTGCCATCATCTCCCTTACCATTTCGGGCTCCCGGATGTACCGTTCCCCCTCCATTTTTCCCGGGATCCCGTGAGAAAGAAAGTACTCGAAATCAGGCCGCATCTTATCGGTATAGCCGAGGTATCGCCGCGCCCCGCCGCAGCCAAGTGTCTGAACGTTCCAGGCGAGCGGGGTGCCTTTGCGCACCAGGGCCAGTTCGCAAACAATGCAGTTGTGCCCGTTGGGAACGTTGGCACGCGCTACATCACCCGGGTCATCCACGTAGAAAAAGGTTATCGGCAGCTCGCTCTCACCAAAATAGGTGTTCCACTTTTCCAGGAACCTGGATTTGAATTTCTGCTCCATGGTATGGCAAAATTTTGCACCAAGATACAAATAAATTGATATCATGATGCCTTACACCAACGCCATGAACCGGTCACAACAGATCAACCCCCTGCTCAATTGGAAAAAATTATATCTTTATCAAAAAATTCCTGTGGCGAATCCCCACCTCTTCCGTAAGAAATCAATCAACCATATTCTTCAGGATGCCCACAACAGGGAAGGGGAGCAGTCGGAACTGAAAAAAAGTCTTAACGTTTATGATCTTACGGCGCTGGGAATTGCAGCCGTAATCGGTGCCGGGATTTTCAGCACCATAGGCACTGCAGCTGTCAGCGGGGGGCCCGCTGTTTCGCTGCTTTTTCTCTTTACAGCAATGGCATGTGCCTTCTCGGCCTTGTGTTATGCCCAGTTTGCATCGATAATACCCATCAGCGGAAGTGCCTATACATACGCTTATGCCAGTTTTGGAGAGCTTATTGCCTGGATTATCGGCTGGGACCTGATCATGGAATATGCGATCGGGAATATCGCGGTGGCAATATCGTGGTCCGACTATTTTACCGGTTTCCTCGGGGGGATTGGCCTCCATGTGCCGGAATACCTTT
>JBAXFZ010000366.1:0-4615 GCA_037139685.1 Bacteroidota bacterium | reverse complement strand
CACCGGCAGCGACGACATGGTGTCGCACTGGAAGCTGGATGAAAACGCAGGAATCATGGCCAACGACAGCAGGGGAACCAACAATGCCATCATCACCGGGGCAACCTGGGGGCAGGGCATTTCGGGCAGCTGCCTCACCTTTGACGGCGTTACCGGGGTGGCAAAGGCTCCAACCAAACTGAACCTGAACCCGGTTTACGGAATTACGATGATGGCCTGGGCAAAAACAGCGAATTACGCAACAACCAAAATCTTCCAGAAGGGAGATTATGACGGGCACGGCCTGGGACTTGGCAACTGGGACGGCTGGGGCGCACAGATCAGGCTTGTCGGGAACATCACAGCTGGGTTGAACTGGGGTGGAGGACTTCCCATCCTGAACCAGTGGTATCACCTTGCCATGACCTATGATGGCCAGCAGCTGAAGTTTTATGTAAACGGGCAGTTGCGCAGCATTAAGGCTGTAACGGGCCTGCTTTACGTGAACAGCAGGGATCTGTCGATCGGGTCGGATGATGGCATCCAGAAATTTTTCAAAGGATCTGTTGATGATTGCAAGTTTTTCGGCAGGGCCCTGGATCAGACCGAGATCCAGTCGAATTTTTCGCAAACTGGTAATTTACCCGACCAGGACGGCGACGGTATACCCGATGCAAATGACTCCTATCCGAAGGATCCTGCCAGGGCATTCAACAACTACTACCCGGCCGTTGGTTGCGGGACCCTTGCATTCGAGGATCTCTGGCCTGCCAAGGGCGATTATGATTTCAACGACCTGGTGCTCGGCTATCGTTTTAAAACGATCACCAACGCAAATAACAAAGTAACGGAGGTAGTTGCGACATTTATTCTCAGGGCCATCGGAGCCGGCATGCAGAATGGTTTCGGTTTCCAGCTGCCGGGGACCGGCATTGCTGCTGCAGATGTGGAAGTAGCAGGTTCCAGACTGAAGGAGGGTTATATCACCCTTAACCCGAACGGGACCGAGGCAGGACAGGCAAAAATCACCGTAATAGTGTTTGACAATGACTATAAGATCATGACCTTCCCGGGAGGGTTCGGCATTAACGTGCAACCCGGGACTGCCTATGTAAAACCGGATACTACAACCATTTCGGTGAGTTTCAAGCCCAACACATATTCAATGGCCGATGTCGGGATTGATCATTTCAACCCGTTCCTGATCGTCAATCATGACCGGCGAAAAGAGATTCACCTGCCTGACTATCCACCCACAAGCCTGGTCAACCAGTCCTATTTTAAAACGGGCAACGATGATTCTGATCCGGCAACAGGCCGGTATTATAAGACCTCCGCAAACCTTCCATGGGCAATCAGGATATCCACGAACTTCGATTATACAATTGAAGGGGCCCAGATCACCGGTGCCTATCTGAAGTTCGCCCCCTGGGCCGAATCAGCCGGTGTACAGTATCCCGACCTGTTTCAGAAAAAAACCGGCTACCGCAATGAAACGAAAATTTACCAGGTCCCGTAACATTTTTTTATAATTTCGCAGTTAGGCAACGTTGACGGCCAGTTATACTGAATTAACTGAACTGTCCGCACCACTCTCAGAAGGCATGTTATCGAATTACTTTAAATTCAGAAGCGATATCGTTCAATCCTATATGGAACATTATCCTTCCCCGGATATGAGTGAAGAACACGGATTGCCCTATTTGCGCGACAAACTCTTTATCTCCGTGTTGCTTATCACGTTTCCCATCTGCATCCTGGCCTATGTCCCAAGCGTTGTCGTGTCTTTCATTACGCACCAGCCAATCCTGGTTTTTTTCGACACCCTGGCCATGTTGGTTCTTGCTTTCGTTTTCTTCGGCAGAAACTTGAAAATCAGGTTAAAAAAAAAGGTGTTTTCCGCCATTTTTTACATCCTGGCAATCGTACTGTTCTATTACCTTGGTCTCAAAGGCCCCTCGGTAGTCATGTTATATTGCACATCCGTGCTGATAACGCTGTTTCAAAGTAAAAGAGCGGGACTGATTGCCGTTTCATTCAATGCAGCCATTTTTTTGACATTGCTGATGGTAAGCCCGGTGAGATCAGGGACCGTGTTCTTTTTTCAGGAATTTCCCGTAGGAGCCTGGCTCGCAATAGGTGTTAATTTAATCGCCTTTAATGCCCTCATTGTCCTGTCGGTCGCATCGCTGGTTGATCATCTGAACGAATCGTTACTGGAAGAAATGAAGCTGCAGGAGCTGTTGAAAAGAGAGGGAATGGATCTCGTTGCCTCAAAATTAAAAGCGGAGGAGAGCGACAGGTTAAAAACGGCTTTCCTCGCCAATATGAGCCATGAAATCCGTACTCCTATGAACGGGATCCTTGGTTTTTCCTCTTTTTTAAGCGACCCTGACCTTACACCCGGAGATCAGCAGAAATACCTGAGTATCATAAAAAAGAGCAGCGCCCGGATGCTCAACATTATAAACGAAATTATAGAGATTTCGAGAATTGAATCGGGACAGATGGATGTCAGTCGCCGGGAAACCAACATCAACGAGCAGACTGAAGATGTTTATACCTTGCTTAAACCTGAAGTCGATCAGGAAAAGATAGTTTTTTCCTTTCAAAACGGCCTTTCTTCTCATGAGTCCTGTATACAAACAGATGGGGAAAAACTGGTTGCCATCCTGACAAACCTGGTAAAAAACTCCATTAAATACACCGAAAAAGGCTCCATCACGTTTGGATATCACCTGCGGCCGGCAGTTTCAACAACGCAAATTTCAAGGCCGGCGGAATTGGAGTTTTTCGTCAAAGATACCGGGATCGGCATCCCGTCCGACCGTCAAAATGCAATTTTCGACCGTTTTGTACAGGCTGATATTGCCGATGTGCAGGCGAGGCAGGGGGCCGGGCTGGGGTTGTCCATTGCAAAATCTTATGTTGAGATGCTCCAGGGTCGCATTTGGGTGAACAGTGAGGTTGACAGGGGATCAACATTTTATTTTACCCTTCCATATACCGGTAACTCCGGGGTAAAGTCAGGGAAAAAAAATATTGAGATGCCAGATATCCAGGAGTTTCCGGTAAAGGGACTCAATGTTTTAATTGTGGAAGATGACGAGGTGTCCAGGATATTTTTAAAGACAATTGTAAGAAAGATAAGCCGGAACATAATATATGCACAATCAGGAGCCGAAGCGATCAGCCTCTGCCGGAACAACCCGGATATCGATTTGATCCTGATGGATGTCAGGATGCCGGAGATGACCGGGCATGATACAACCCGCGAAATCCGCCGGTTCAACAAAGATGTAATCATCATTGCCCAGACGGCACATGCGCTCAAGGGCGACAGGGAAACAGCGCTGGAGGCCGGATGTAATGATTATATCACCAAACCCATTTTAAAGAATCAATTGATGGAGATGATTCACAGGCAATTCGTTGATGCCGGGATCTTGGAAAACTAAATCAATATATAGGGGAGACCCGGGTACCGATTGGCTGTTACCTTTTGCGCAGTTGGCAGCCGGCCACGTTGCTGTCATGATCCCCGCAAATGTTTTATCTTGATTTTCAAATTCTTCACTTATGAAAAACCTGATTTTTCTTTTTGTCATGCTGGCATGGCTGTTGAACGTGCAGGCACAGGACAATACCGGGCCATTCTTCAGCGCCGCGCGGTCGAATGATGTAAAGACACTGAAAGAGCTCCTGGACAAGGGATTTGACGTCAACGCGAAAAACCGGTATGGTGTAACGGCCTTGAATTTTGCAGCGGACAAAGGAAACCTTGATGCGGTCAACCTCCTGCTGGAGCATGGTGCCGATCCGAACCTGAAGGACTCATTTTACGGGGATACCCCATTGGGATGGGCCATTTACAAAAAAAACAGTCCGATAATCCTCAGTATGATCAACCATGGCGGTGATTTAAAAAATGAGGACCTGGTTATGAGCGCGGCATGGAACAGGCTCACGGAGGTTGTGAAACTGATGCTCGGCAAAGGTGCGCCGGGTGCGGGGAGTGTGCTCATGTCCTCGGTAGGCAGCCAGGATACCGCCATGTTTGTCATGGTCCTCGACTATGTGAAACACAAGGATTCCCTTTTATCCGAAGCGCTGGTCAATGCAACGGCCCTGAAAAATGAAAAGTTCATGGCGCTTCTCAGGGAGGCGGGGGGCAGGATGCCCGAACCAAAGGCAGGTTCTCCGGCCGGCAAGGCCGATCCTTCACTTGGCGGGGAATATGTAACCAAGGATATGACAAAGGCCGAACTGGCCGTTGCCGATGAGGTACTGACAGCCAGTTTCGACGGATCGCCGCCTTACAGGATGAAGATACTCAGCGACAGCACCTATGCCTTTGCCGATTTTCCGGGGGTTACTATCGGCGTCCTTCGGGTTGCGGGTAATGTAATCGGGATCACGCTGGTTCAACCCGGCAGGATCGTGTCTTATATGAGGGCGGCAGAGAAGGTGAAGAAAAGCGGAGAGCCGGCCCCGGTTACCGAAGACCGGGCAAAGGTTGACAAGCCTGTCAACTGGCCCTCTTTCAGGGGCGTCCAGGCCACAGGGACTGCCGACGGGCAACATCCGCCTGTTACATGGGATGCCGCGCAGGAACGGAATCTCCGCTGGAAAACAT
>JBAXFZ010000365.1:0-4619 GCA_037139685.1 Bacteroidota bacterium | reverse complement strand
GGAGCTAACTTTCCAGTACTTACAGCATACCAATTATACAATGCGCCATAGGTGGTTTTGCTGACCGAATCACTGTACCAGCAATAACGCGGGGTATCCCATTCTCCTGTTGATTTTGGGCCTCCCGCCAACTCAACCGACATCCCGTTGTTGAATCTTGTAACCCGGAGGTTTTCTACCATCCATACCTGGCTGCCGATTTTCACTGTATGGTAAACATAACCGTCGATATCGGTCACCGTGGCCGGGATTTCGGGAGTGCTCTTCTTTTTGCAGCCGGACGGGATTGAAAGAACCAATCCCATCAACAAAAAAGAATAACCTAGGTATTGTGCTATTTTTCTCATAGGGGTCAATTATTTGATTTTTAAATGAATCAAAAAGAAACAACATCAGCCTCAATTTTTACCAACCGTAATATATAGTTCCAGCCTTGTTTCCGGAAGAATAAAACCAGAGACTCCTTTTAATTTCGAATATACCAATCGTTCTTTGATTTGAAATGCAACACCTCTGGAAATTTTCTGCCTTATACCCAGTCCAAAGGGTAATTCTCCATGTCCCTCAATAACCTCCTCTGAACTGCCATCAACAGGAGTCATCCCGACCAGCCTGCAACCAAAACCGGCAAAAACAAACGGACTTGGATAATTGTTTCTCGCTTTGAACGGAAAGAGGTAAAAATTCATATCGACTGACAAAACTTCTCCGGTAAGCAACTCTTCTTGCTGACTCTGAAACTTCCCAATCATGCTTGCGTGGTAATAGGCCGCTTCAAGGTCCAGCATAATATCCGGCCTGCGGTTTTTACCTATCCCCATAAAAGAAACTCCTAATCCGCCGAAACCTCCATTTTTGTAAATCATGTCTATAACCCCGGAAGATTGTCCAAACTCGTCAGTGACTTCATAACTGCCGATTGTTTTTTTTGAAGAGATACCACCAAAGAAATATATCTCGGTATAACTGGTATAATAATGTGAATCATGATCTGTTTTCTTTTTTTTTGCTGATTCCTGGAACCTGGAAGGTATCATTTCCTTCGTAATCGGTGTTTTAAGGACCATTCCATCTGGAAAAGTAACGGATTCCAAATCCTTGGTGTAGAGTGATAAATAGGAAACTGATCCATCAGGATCTAAAGCAATCTCATCTGTCGTCAATGATATCAAAACCCCGTGAAGTTCTTTGCCTGTCAGCATTTTAACTGTGACTGTCTGTGAATGAAGATAATTATGAAAGAAAAAAAACAGACAAAATACTGTGAAGATAATGCTCGTTTTTTTTATCGGTTTCATGGCTCTTTAATTGGGTTGTTTGTATTGGATTGGGAAGACAACAAAACTGTTAATATCATTCAAATAGAATAAGTAAGTCTTTGTTGAATCGGAGACGAAAGCAACACACCTGTCCTCTGCGTATCGCGGTATGTTATAACTCCCGAAGAGTTTTTTATCCGGAGTAAGTATCTTTAAATTGATGTCATTCAGGTTTTTTTTACCTGGCTGAACAACAAGAATATCATCTAAAAAGTACATATCACCCGCCTTGGCAAAAAGCCGGTTAACAGTTTCATTGGCAATGGATCGGCTCAATGAGCATTGGGAATTGTAAATTGAAAACCCGTTCGTAGCCTGAGCAAGGACCAGCATTGAATCGTTTTTGATGTCAGAAAGTGATTGATATATCTCCTTGTTGGATTGATCCAGTGTAAACAATGCATTCCCGTTTGGAAATGCAATATTTTTCGGTTGATCGGTTTCCTGGGAATTACTGCCAAATTTGCATTTTAAACTTCCCTTGTTGTCGTAAAACAGAAGATTTTCTGCAGTTAAGAGATAGAATCCGTCACCTTTGGTATTGTACACATTTTTAATGGGAGACGCTACATCCATCTCGGAAAATGAAACCTGTTCCCCGGTCAGGATATCATAAATACCGATGGAGGGTTGTCCATACTTTTGATAATTCCCGTTCCTGTATGAATTCCCCTTGTTAATCAGGATTAATTTGTCATGATCTGAAAACAGAACAGCTTCACCAGTCTTTCGTTCATCTAATTTGGTATGCCACATTTCCTTGCCGGTTTGAAAATCGATGCAAAACAGGTCACGACTAGCCGACAAATATACCCGATCATTCTTCATTAAAAGATTTGAGGCCAGTCCTGTGATTTTATCCGGAGGGATGTATCCGCCACCTAAAAGTCCTGAAGCAATGTTCAATCCAATAGCTTTCGCATTATCATATTTCCCGGTCTTAAGCTCAATACTCCATCCCTCACCTGTTTTTATATTGAATTTATGAAGTCCATCAATAACGGCGAGAAGATCGTCTCCAACAATCATGTAAGAAAGCCAGCCAAATTCGTTTTTTACTTTACTTCTTGTCCAAAGTGTTTGGTTGGTGTTTGCATCCAGTCCCTTCACGTTTGAAAATCCCGGGTATGAGAATACAGCAACATTATCTTTTAACGGGGTGCTCCACCCATTTTCATTTTGCCATTTAACATCTCCTGTTAGCCGGTCTATTCCAAAAGACTTCCACGACTTTCTGAACCCTTTCACCAGTAACTCATTATCCTTGTATTTGATTTCGGAAACATAGGTTTTCCGCGCCCATAGCACATGGTTCTTATTCAGGTCATAGTTGATCAGAATATATTGAGGATCCCGGGTTTTTTCATGATCTTTCACTATTAAGCAAATCTGCATCTTATTTTTGTCAATCAAATAATTAACGATATCAAACGGAACGACATATTTGGTCCCCTGCAGCCTTGTTCCCCGTTTCATTGAGTTTTCAAGCCCGGTAGGGACTGAGAGGATATCAACAGGATTGGTAAGGGGTTGCACAATATGTGGCGGTAAACCGGCACATGAAAATAATAGGAACAATAGTCCTGATAAGATCAGTTTGTTTAACGTTTTTTTCATGTTGATGTCTGTTTTGAACGGTTAATTTTTTGAGTTCATTGTTTTTTCAGGGTATCAATACCGGTTGTTGTGATTGGTTATTCCTGGGTGTTCTTTTTGTTATGCTAAATTAATGTATTTTAGGAATAATCGTATGCTATGGAAAAATTTTATCTCCAAAGCTAAATAACTACTTAAAGGTGAAAAGGAACAGGCACTCAGTTTTACTGCCAGCCGGAGTCATCTGTTCAAATGCAATGTTCATGTGGATTGATGCTACAGATCAGCCATAAAGGTCCAAATAAAATCGGGCCGGTTTCCCGGACTTTTGAAATTGCAAATCCTCATTGGCAGCTGCAGGGACAGGTCAAGGCATGGTCACCTGGGGCCCGGGGAAAGAGGGGAGGTGCATTGCCCAATGCCCCCAAACTATGGTTTCGGCTGCAAGGCTTCCTCCTCCAATCTTCAATAAATCCCAACTCCCAAAAGTTATCAACACCCCTCCACCTTTTACCCCCTCACCCGATAAAGCAGAAAATCTGCTTTATGAAAACAACATTGCTTGAACCGGGCAAATACTATCATGTATACAACCGGGCGAAGAACGGCGAACCGCTTTTTGAGGATGAGGAGGCCTTCCGCTTCTTCCTGAAACTCTACCAGGCGCATATCTGTCCCATCGCGGAAACCATGGCCTACTGCCTGCTGAGCGACCACCTCCATTTCCTAATCCGTATCAGGGAGAATGCAGAGGGAAGCCTTTACAAGCATTTTGCCCTGCTCTTCAACAGCTATGCCAAGGGGTACAACAAACACAACGAAAAGGAGGGGAGACTCTTCAAATTCAAACTCAAACGCAAGGAGATCAGGTCGTTTACCTATATCCTGGAACTGATCAGGTATATCAACCAGAACCCCTGGCGCCACGGCGTCACCGAACACCCGGCAAATTACAGGTTCTCCTCCTTCCGGGCTACCATGACTTCAGGGCAGACCATGGTGGCCAAGGAGATGGTGCAGTCCTACTTCGGCACAAGGGAAAACCTGACAGCTAACCTGCTCACCCAGGTTGACGAGGAGGTGATCAGGCCATTTATCCTGGAAGAGTGATACCCATCTCCCTGTGTTGCTGTGATTTTCCATCCGGCTGCCTGTATCCTGCCTGTATCCTGCCTGTATTGATGCTGTTAATGCTCGGCAGGTTCCGGCAACTGCCGCTTCATCAACCTGTGGATAAGCGTTAAATTACCATCATCCTTTCCAGGTTGCAGGGGCTGGACAAAATTCAGGTAAAGGGTTGACAGTGAAGCGGCGATACCTGGTTGGTACCCTCCGGAGGAACTCATTCAGAGAATGGGTTTGATGCCTTGAGGGTATGTTTAATCAAAAAGGAGGTCAGGATGACCAAAGTGGACAACAATGTTCTGCTTTTTGGGGCGCACGGCATGTTTGGAAAACAGGTGGTGATGAGGATCGTGAACGGGAAAATCATTATTTCAAAACCACCTGATTTCAGTAAAACCAAATGGTCCGAAAAACAAAAAGAGCACCGTGACAGGTTCAAAAGCGCGTGTAAAAGGGCAAGGTTCATATCTGCCGACCCGGTAAGGCGGGCGCGGTATGAAAAAAAACGAAAACCAGGTCAAACGATCTTCAATGTCGTGCTTAAAGAGTTGCTGGCCGGACCTGAGGATGAGATGGAAC
>JBAXFZ010000364.1:0-4629 GCA_037139685.1 Bacteroidota bacterium | reverse complement strand
TATTATCTCCTGGTGATCAAGGCCATGCTGCTGAACAACAGCGACCAGCCTATCGCCCGGTTTAAAAGCGACGGTTACACCCGGCTTGGACTGCTCCTTTGCGTTGCCGGCATGGTGATCATCGGGTTTGCCAGTTCGATTTACGAGGTGGTTTATAATTTAAGTTTCGGGTTGTATTAAATTTCGCATGCGGGCAGAAACGCAGTAGAAAAGCCTCTCTGCGCTACATTCCCGCAATACGGTTAAAAATATTATTATGGCAGTTTTAAAAGGAAAACACAACATCGCTGAAGTTGAGGGTGTTCGTTGCTCGGTAGTCGAAACCGGGGCAAGCGGGGCACGTGCAGCGTTCCTGAAAGAGATGCTTTCTTTTAACAGGTATGATGTCAAGATTGAACAGGAAAAGGCCAAGGATGGCACGCTGCTTGAAACATTTGTGATAGGGGTTACCGATACCCTGTTCAACGCGGTAATCGTTCTTTACCAGAAAAAGCTTTTCCGTAAAGACAGGAAGACAATAACCCCGGGTTACTGGAATCAGAAGCCCGAAGAGGATGATATTCCTTACTGGCAGGTTCAGCAGTAGAGGTTATGAGAAAATTCGCAAAATACTTTTCCTGGATCGTGATTTTGCTTTACTTCGCCCTTGGAATTTATGTACTCGCAAGCCCCAGGTTTCAGTATCTTTCAAAGGAGGTAAAGATTATCTTTGCCATTTTCCTGTTCCTTTATGGCGGATTCAGGCTTGCCCGGCTGTGGTCAAAAAGCCGGGAACAAAATGAAGAATAGTTCCCGTTGTTAACCTGTCGTTGGGGAATTCCATACTTTTCCGGAAAATTACAATAGTGACAAGGTATTTGCGAATAATCATGCAAATTTTGGATGGTTCGATAATAATTTTTATAAATTTGTGTTCTATCATAAAAAGCCGCTGATTTTTAGCAATTAAGCCATGAAAAGTATCAAAAACGGTATCCGCGGATTTTTCGTTGTTTCAGGGATCGCCTGCCTGCTGATTATTGCTGCCTGTGGAGGTAATGTGAATCAAAAACAGACGGATACCCCAACCTCGGGCAGGATCACCGTCGGCGTTGACGATTCATACCGTTTGCTCATTGAAGCCGAAGCATTCACCTTCGGATATTTGTATAAATATGCCCACCCGGATATTGTATATAAGACCGAAGCAGATGTGATCAACGATTTCATGAACGATTCGGTTCCTATGATTATCGTAAACAGGAAACTATCCGATAAACAGGTGCAGGCACTTAAAGATCAGCAGTACATTCCGCGTACCACAAAGATTGCCATCGATGCTCTTGCGCTTATCGTTAACAACAACAACCCCGATACAGCCCTGTTTTACAAGGCCGTAAAAGATATTTTCCAGGGAAAGATCAGGAGCTGGAAACAAATCAACCCTAAATCAAAGCTGAAGGATGTGACGGTGGTGTTTGACAATTTCAAATCGGGGAACCCCCGCTATTTTAAAGAAAAATTCGCCCTCGATTCATTTCCTGCCAACTGCTTTGCCGCCAAGAACAATGCGGAGGTAATTAATTACGTGGAGAAAAATAAAAATGCCATAGGGGTGATCAGTGTTAACTGGATCAGCGATCCTGCCGATACCGTTTCTCACAATTTCCTTAAACGGTTTAAAGTAGTGGGGATTGCCATGGAGGGTGAAAACTCCCCCGATGCCAAGTTTTACAGGCCATTCCCGGGCTACATATATGAGGGATCCTATCCCTTCACAAGGGAGGTGTATTGTATAAACCGCCAGTCCTATACCGGGCTGGCACATGGCTTTTCATCCTTTATCGCAGGGGAGAAGGGACAGTTCATCGTTCTTCATTCTGGACTTGTACCAGCGGCCATGCCTGTTAGAATTGTAGAAATCAAACATTAACACAGAGGAGATATATTATGTTAAGAGTTACCAAACCGGTTGTTTTCGTTGTTGCCCTGCTGCTCTTTTTTCCTTTTATTACAAAATCCTATTCCCAGGAGTTGAAGGATGCTGTAAAGCTCACAAAAAGCGAACAGTTCAGGAAAGCCAGTTCGATGTTTAAAGACCTGATCAGGCAGACTCCTGCCAACGGGGATCTCTATTATTTTTACGGAAGAAATTTCCTGGACCGTTTTTATTCGGACACCCTTAATATCTCCTTTTCCGAAATGGCCGATTCAGCCAGGGTTGTATTTAACCTTGGATTGAACCAGGATCCTTCAAACCCGTTGAACTTTGTGGGATTGGGCGGAATTGACCTGATAAACAAGAAGATTCCCGAGGCCCGGGCGCAATTTGCAAAGGCCATGGCGTTACTGCCCTCAAAGGCAAATAAGCTGATCAAGATGGAACCCGCCAAACAATCCCGGGTGCTGATTGAAATGGCAGAATCGTATGTCACAGCCACCGTGCATGACACCGGCAGTGTTTTCTCCCTGCTTCGCGCCGCTGAAAAGCTTGACAACAAAAACCCAAACCTTTATATCGTCAAGGGTGATGTCTATTTTTACCTGCTCAACGACGGGTCGAAGGCAATTGCAAACTACAACGCCGCCCAGTCGCTCGATCCCAAATCGCCGGAAGCCAAATTGCGTGTAGGCCAGTTGTGGATGCGTGCCCGCCAGTACACCAATGCGCTCAACTATTACCAGGAGGTGGTTAAAATGGATTCCACCTTTGCACCGGCATACCGTGAACTGGGTTCCCTGCTTTCGCGCGCAGGCAGGCAGGAAGAGGCCAAGAAAAACTTCTATAAATTCCTGGAACTTTCACGCAATACAGCTGCCCGCAAGCAATTCGTCAATACCCTCATCGATTTGAAGGACTATACCGAAGCCATCAACCAGCTGAACGAAATCCGCAAGGTCGACACCTCCGACAACGACGTCAACAGGGCGCTTGCCTATTCCTATTTTGAAACCCAGCAATACGACAAGGGGCTTCCCTTTATCAGGAAATTTATTGCCCATGCCAGGCCTGAGAAGGTAAGGGCGCTCGACTATGCCTATTACGGAAGGCTGTTGTCGAAAACCAAGCAGGATTCGCTAGCTGCCGAACAATTGCTGAAAGCCTATTCGATGGATACCACAAAGGCTGAACTTATCTCTGAAGCTGCCCTGAATTATACAAGGATAAAAAAGTTTGACAAGGCCATGGAGCAGTACGAACGCAAGATAAAACTGAAAAAAGGGGTTCCCATGGATTATTATAACCTTGGCAAGGTCTACTATTCCCTCCAGGATTATGTGAAGGCCGACACCAACCTGGCCATCTTCAATGCCATGCAGCCCGATTACATCCCCGGTTTTGCCTGGAGGGCACGTACCAAATCAAACCTCGACCAGAAGGATCCGAAAGGGTTTAACATGACAGGTTTTGCCTTGCCGGTATACGAAGGACTGGTTGTGAAAACCCAATCCGACACTGTAAAATACATGAAAGAACGGTTTGAATCGTTCGATTACATGGCATTTTACCATTACAGCGTCTTTATGCGCGATCAAAAGCTCAAGGATGAAGCCGAAAAGGCTTTGTTCTTCTACATGAGAATGAGCGCAGTAAATCCAAACGACGATAAGGTTGCCGTGGTTAAACCGGTCATTGACGCACTTAAACTCAAGGTCAAATAACATCTGTTTGATTTAGGATATAATTTTTTTATCTTTGTGGGCCTTTATAACAAGAAAATCCAATAATTCATTCAAACTTTAATTTAAAACTTATTACGATGAGCAAGACAACTAGCAAAGGCGGAGCATTGGGTGAAGCCTTAAGGTCAGTGTTTACGGTGGGCGTTATGATTATAGCATTCGCCTTTTCTTATTTTCTCTACAAGGTGGTGTTTGGAAATCCTTTGTTTTTTGAAGGTGGAAACCCTGATGGCCATCCTCTTCCCGGCAATTATCTTGCCATTATCTACAAAGGTGGTGTAATCGTTCCTTTTCTTATCACTTTAAACCTTATCCTGATCATCTTCGCAGTTGAACGTGGCATTGTCCTGTTCCGCGCAAGGGGAAAAGGCCGTATCAATGTATTTGTTAAGAACCTGCAGGTTGCCCTCGACACTAATAAAATCGAAGATGCAATCGTTTCCTGCGACAAACAAAGAGGTTCACTGGCCAACGTTATGAAAGCCGGTTTGCTCCGCTACCGTTCACTGCAGAACGACGCCACACTTGAAAAAGACCAGAAGATCCTTGCACTCCAGAAAGAATTCGAAGAGGCTTCGGCACTCGAACTTCCCATGTTGTCGCGTAACCTCGTCATCCTCTCCACAATTGCCTCCATCTCCGTTTTAACCGGTCTTATGGGAACAGTTATCGGGATGATCAAGGCCTTCGCCGCTCTGGCACAGGCCGGTGCCCCCGATGCCCTTGCACTTGCCAACGGTATCTCCGAAGCTCTTATCAATACTGCATTCGGTATCTTCGGCTCCCTGATGGCTATCGTATTATACAACTTCTATTCAACCCAGATCGACAGCTTTACCTACAAAATTGATGAAGCAGGTTTCAGCCTCGTACAGTCATTTGCAGCTGCTACCAAGTAATTAAAAAAAATTCCTATGCCAAAAATTAAACATCCGGCAAGATCTCCGCACATAGACATGACGCCTA
>JBAXFZ010000363.1:0-4643 GCA_037139685.1 Bacteroidota bacterium | reverse complement strand
GTTTGGATACAGCTTCCCGCTTATCCCTGATATTGAAGATCCAGTAGAGTGCCCAGAAAAAGGCGCTGCCGACGGCAAGGACGACCCCTGTTGCATGAAGCCACCTGTCAGGGAGGCCGGCCACTTCAGGGCGGGGGACGCCGCCAGGGTGGCTGGCAATGATGAGGATCCCGGCGAAGCTGACCAGTATGGCGAAAATACTCATCAGGCTGATCCGTTGTTTCAACAGCGGAATGGAGAGCAATACCAGTACCAGGGGCCAGATGTAATTCAGGGTTCCTGCCTCCTGCGCGGGGAGGATGTCGTAGCCCTTCAGAAGCACCATATAATAGAGGAACGGGTTTAACAACCCAAGGATGGCGGAGTGAATAACCTGGCGCGGTGTGAGTTCTTTCAGCAGCCGGAGTTTTCGCTGGACCAGCAGAATGGAAAAGAGCACCAGGCAGGCTGTGAGGGATGAATAAAACAGCAATTCCGTCGGGCTCAGCGATCGCAGCGACAGTTTAAAGGCCGAACCGATGGTCGACCAGCAGGCAATGGCTGCAAAGGCAAATAGGTAGGCTTTTTTCTGAAGCTTCATCAGCCTGCGAAGATAGTCAAAGATCGGAAAAAATTTCTAATTTTGCCGATTCCCAGGATGGTAAATCATAAATCGTAAATAAAATATAGTATCATGAAGAAACTTGCTGTTGTTGCTCTTGGAGGGAACGCCCTGCTGCGCGGAGATCAGAAAGGTACAATCGATGAGCAGGAGGAAAACGCCAATGCAACTGCCGAAAGCCTTGTAAAACTGCTTAAGCGCGACTACAACATCGTCATTACCCATGGCAACGGTCCCCAGGTAGGGAACATTATGCTTGCAAACTCCGCCGGTTTTAAAATGTTCGGCATTCCCGAGATGCCGCTCGACATCTGTGTGGCATATTCACAGGGGTTCATCGGTTATATCATTGAGCAGCAGCTGAAGAATGTGCTGGAGATTCATGACATGGAGCGAGACATCATCACCATAACGACCCAGGTGCTGGTGAACAAGGATGATCCCGCATTTAAAAAACCGACGAAACCGGTAGGTCCCTATTATTCAAAAGAGGAGGCTGACGCCATGGCAAAGGATACGGGAGCCTTTTTCAAGGAGGATCCCCGCGGACGCGGCTGGCGCAAGGTGGTTGCCTCCCCGACGCCGCTGGTGATCATCAACAAAAAGACCATTGAGAAAATTGCCCGTGGAGGACAGATTGCCATCGCAGTAGGAGGGGGTGGAATCCCGGTTTTTTACGTTTCGCCGAACAAACTGCAGGGAATCGATGCAGTTATCGATAAGGATCTTGCTTCGGCACTGCTGGCATCGCAGATCAATGCAGATAAATTCTTCATACTGACCGATGTCCCAAAGGTGTGCATCAACTTCAACACCCCGCAGGAAAAATCCCTCGACCGTATGACTATTGCCGAAGCCAAGCAATATCTGGAGGAGGGCCAGTTCCCCGATGGAAGCATGGGACCAAAGGTCAAGGCTGCCATTCATTTCGTGGAGCACTCCGGGAAAGACACAATTATCACCAAAACCACGATGCTGGGTATCGACAACGGGGGAACGAGGGTTACCCTGGTCTAACCCGGATTTAAGATTCGAGGAAGACCATTTTTTTTACCTCGAGGCCGTCGACCTTCAGCAGTTCGTTTTCCAGTTTAATGAATTCCTCCCTGGTCCCGGTGAGTTCAAGGATGATGAGCCCGCTGCGGGCACAATAGTCATCTTTTACTTCATGCAGCCCAAGCCGGGTTCTGATGGTGCAGCCGAATTTGGTCAGGATCGACTGAACGTCGGAAACTTTTTGCACCCTGTCGGTAATGTGAATACCGATAATCCAGATTTCTTTCGTCATTGCAGGTTCGTGGTTATCTTGATTTTACGGTTAAATTGCGGAACCGGATGATGAAGGCGGTTCCCTGCTGCTGGTCGATCTCAAGCGTTCCGTCAATTTGCTCGACAAGCAGGCGCACAATGAACATTCCCAGCGACTTTTCAGAGTCCAGCGAAAATCCGGCAGGCAATCCCACGCCGTTATCCCTGATCACCAGGGTGTACAGGTCATCACTGTCTTTCTTTAAATGGATGTCGATCTCCCCGGGTTTGTGATCGGGAAAGGCATATTTATAGGCATTGGTAAGCAATTCGTTTGCAATAAGCCCGATCGGAAGTGCCGTTTCGATGTTTACGCCAGCCGGTTCAAGATGGGTTACGAGTGAGATCCTGTGACCGCTGAAGGTGCTTGTAATGATGGATGCAAGTGAATGAAGATAGGAAGCCAGGGGGATCACATCGATGTTCTCCGACCGGTACAGGTGTTCATGGATGAGCGCCATCGACCTGATCCGCATCTCAATATCGCGGATGATGCGTGTAAGCTCGGGATTCGCATTGTTGCGCAGCTGAAGGTTGAGCAGGCTGATCACAATGGTAAGATTGTTCTTAACGCGGTGATGGATTTCACGGAGCATGATCTCCTTCTGCTCTGCATTTCTTTGCTTCAGTTCCTCAACCTCCTTCTCCTTTGAACGGTCCCTGAGGATCGTCATCACCTGGATCACTTCGTTGTTTTTGAATATCGGGATTTTCCTGTTTTCCATATGATAAACCTGGTCATTCACGAATATCTGCTGCTCCCGGATCGAGATTTCACCGCTGTCGAAAACAGCCTGGAGGTCGAGAATGCTGGCTGCCGTAATAAACGATGAGCTTTCCTGGATATGCTTTCCTACCACATCGTCTGAAAGCCCGACTGTTTTCTGGCCATCCTTAAGGGCTGAATTCATGAGCACGATGCGGAAATTACGGTCAACGACAAAGATCAGGTCAGGAATTGAATTCAGGGTGTTGTGGTATTGTATTTCCGACTGTTGAAAAGCCTGTTCCGCGTGTTTCCGCTCCTTGATTTCCTCCTTCAGTTTAAGGTTGTTTTCAGCAAGTTCGGCCTGGTGGAGGTAATTTTTCCAGTTTAAGCTTCGGAACATGAAAGCCAGCAAAAATCCGACTGAATACATGGCCAGGACAAAAAACAGGTTGTTGCAGAATAAAAACGGGTTATAGCCGTATGTGCCATTGTAAACGGATGCAATTACGTAGGTAATTACCTGGAGCAATCCGATGATGACAAGTGTCCTGAAGGGCATCCTGTAAAAGACAAACAACCCGATCACCACCAGCATCACCCAGGCAAAGAAGTATTCGTAGCCTTTTTGGGAATGCGAGGTGCCTGCACCTACATAAAAGATGGCTATGCAGATTAAGAGGTTAATAATGATGTATATTGGATGAAGCCACCTGTAAAGGCTCCTGATATAGGTAACCCCGATCGAAAGTATGATAACGGGCGAAATCACCCAGAACCTGAGATAGAATTTCATTTCAGGCAAATCCGGAAAAAAGATGGAATTGAAAACAACAAAACCGAAGAACAGCCCAAGCGTTACGGTCAGCCCAAGGCGCATGCCCGGCAGGGAGGAGATCATGTAATGCTTGTGAAATTCGCTCTGGTTTTTTGTGAATTGTTCCCTCATCATGCAATCATTAAAGGGAGAAGACCATTCGCTGGATTTCGAGTCCGCCGATCCTGCCCAGTTCCTGTTCGAGTTTACTGCATTCCTCGGCGTTTCCTGCCAGTTGCAGAATGACAACACCGACCCTGCTGCAAACATCCTCGGTGACCTCATGAAACCCAAGCCTCGATTTGATGACATGGGCATATTTTGTTAAGGCCTGCTGGGTCAGGCCGGCCTCTTTAATACGGTCGGTAATCAGTAACCCGATAATCCTTATCTCTTTCATGTGGTAATATTTATTTTTTCGGGCCACAAGGAATGTGGTCATTTAATAATAAACAGTTTTCAGAAATAGAGGTCGCGTTTGCCATTTTTGATTTGTTCAATCTTTTGAACAAGGTTTTCCCTGAATGCAACATCTTCGATTTCGTCAAGCTTTTCCTGAACCAGTTCGTAGCCTTTGATTTTTGTCTCTTCCGGGGCGTAATCTTCAAGGTATTCCGAAAGCGTCATCAGGGCATTCGGCTGGCAATACCGTTTGATGAAACCAGGCACCGAGAATTCCATAAAGTGCTCGCCGGTTCTGCCAAGGCGGTAGCAGGAGGTACAGAATGAGGGAATGTATTTGTTCCTGATAAGTTCATCCATGATCTCGTTGAGCGTGCGGTTGTCATTGATCTGGAATTGCTCAAGGTCGATATCCTGGTCCCCGTTATCCTTCTTTTTTGAATAGCCGCCCATTTCGATATTGGTCCCGCCGTCAATCTGCGAAACGCCGAACTGCATGATCTCATCCCTGATAGCGGCAGATTCCCTGGCCGTGAGGATCAGCCCGGTATATGGGACCGCCAGGCGCAGGATGGCGACAAGCCGGGTGAATTCTTCATCCGAAACGATGTGTGTTTTGTCAATGTCAAGCTGCGACGCATACTGGATGCGCGGAAATGAAATTGTATGCGGACCAACATTGTAAACTGCTTCAAAATGGTTTGTATGGCGGATAAGCCCCAGCAGCTCAAATCTCCAGTCGTACAGTCCGAACAGGGCCCCGATGCCAACATCATCAATACCGGCCTCCTGTGCGCGATCGAGCGCGG
>JBAXFZ010000362.1:0-4668 GCA_037139685.1 Bacteroidota bacterium | reverse complement strand
CATCAACTCAGGACTCGGCTCAAATTCAATTCACGTGACCTGGAGCACTACCGGGGCCAAAACCGTAACTGTATCCTATACCGATGCAAACGGGTGCAACGCTGCTTCACCGACCAGTTACGATGTCAATGTTTATAATTATACGGCTCCGACCATCTCGGGACCATCATCTACCTGCGGTATCCCTTCAACAGGCAATGTTTATACTACCGAACCGGGCATGACTGGTTATGCATGGGTCGTATCCGCAGGGGGAGCAATCACCTCGGGAGGCACATCCACCGACAATACCGTCACCGTAACCTGGAATTCCACAGGAGCCAAAACTGTGACCGTTTCCTATACCAACGGCGATGGTTGCACACCTCCGGGTCCCACGGTTAGGGTTGTAAATGTTTATGCACTGCCCGTACCAGCCATTACAGGACCTTCCACAATATGCGACTTCCCTTCAGCCGGCAATGTTTATTCAACAGAGGCCGGGATGACCGGCTACACCTGGGTTGTCTCTGCAGGAGGAGCTATCACCTCAGGCGGAGGTTCAGGCGACAACTATGTAACTGTCACCTGGCCAGCAACCGGAGCTGAATCAGTTTCAGTATCCTATACCGACACGCACGGCTGTGTCACTGCAACGCCGACGGTTAAAAACGTTCATGTTTATGCACTGCCTGTCCCGACAATCAGCGGGCCGGCTGCCATCTGCGGCCTGCCTTCGAGCGGAAATGTCTATACCACCGAACCAGGCATGACCTCCTATTCCTGGACTGTCGGTTCCGGCGGGGTGATAAACTCCGGACTCGGTTCAAATTCAATCCATGTAACATGGAGCACCGTAGGACCAAACACCGTAACCGTCTCCTACACACAGAATGGCTGTAATGCAGCCGCTCCGACGAGTTACCCCGTTATGGTCAATTCCTTCATAACTCCCACCATTACAGGACCATCCACGATCTGCGGGATTCCCAAGCCGGGGAATGTTTATACAACCGAAGCAGGAATGACCGGGTACACATGGTCAGTATCGGGCGGAGGGCTTGTCACAGCCGGAGGAACCTCATCAGACAACACGGTAACGGTTGAATGGGATGCAGCAGGTGCACAGACAGTTTCTGTCAACTATACCGACGGTGTTGGCTGTTCGGCAGCCAGCCCGATTGTGAAGAATGTTACGGTAAATGCATTGCCGATTCCATCCATCACAGGCCCGATGTCTGTCTGCGGGATCCCCTCGGCAGGAAATGTATATTCCACACAGGCAGGGATGTCAAATTACATCTGGAATGTTATCGACGGAACCGTCACAGCCGGCGGTACATCCACCGACAATACCGTTACTGTAACCTGGAATTCACCAGGCCCGAAAAACATAAGCGTTACCTATACAACACCGCTTGGTTGTGTCCCCGATGTCCCGACAACTGCCCTGATCTATGTATATGGATTACCGATTGCAACTGTTTCGGGCCCGACAACAATTTGCGGAACACCTTCAACCGGCAACCATTATGTCACCCAGGAATTTATGAACAACTACGTATGGACCCTGTCACCGGGTGGAAATATCACCTCCGGCTGGGGAACCAACGACATAACTGTTACATGGTCAACACCGGGTACCAAAACCATCACCGTAACCTACCATGACGCCAACGGTTGTTCACCGGCATCAGTTGCCTCAACGAATACGATAGTCTATGCATACCCGGCCGTAACCCTCACAGGACCCGGAACCATTTGCGGTATTCCTTCAGCCGGCAATGTATATACTACTGAAGCAGGCATGACGAATTATACCTGGAGCGTTTCTCCCGGTGGCGCCGTCACCGGAGGAGGCAGCGGATCCGACAACAGTGTAACCATTACCTGGACCACAACCGGAACCAAAACCGTATCTGTTAACTATACCGACGGAAACGGATGTTCACTGGCCAGCCCATTAGCCAAAACAGTCAATGTAGAAGCTATTCCTGTGCCCACCATCACCGGTCCTTCGCCGGTATGCGGCATCCCCTCGGCAGGCAACACCTACACGACCGAGCCGGGTAAGGCCAACTATACATGGTCAGTCTCCGCAGGCGGAACGATTACATCCGGCCTTGGCACACGCCAGATTGCCGTTACCTGGTCAGCTTCAGGAGCCCAGACTGTGACTGTAGATTACACTACGGTTCTTGGTTGCGCATCTGCCGGACCGGCCACCTACAACGTAAATGTATTCCCCTTTACACCTGCGACCATCACAGGTCCTTCCGGAATGTGCGGCATCCCTTCAGCAGGGAATGTTTACACAACAGCACCGGGAATGTCAGGTTATGTGTGGAGCACACCCGGAGGCACCATTACTTCAGGGTCCGGTACCAATTCGATCACCGTGACCTGGAATTCAGCAGGATCGAGAAATGTGACCGTCACATACATCGATGGCAATGGTTGTTCACCTGCAGTCCCGGTTTCATTCCCTGTCGACGTATATGCACTGCCGACTCCGGTTATTACGGGCAACACAACAATCTGTGATCCTCCCTCAGCAGGGAACGTATATACAACCGCAGCAGGTATGACGAATTATGTGTGGAACGTTTCTGCGGGCGGAACGGTAACATCTGGAGGCGGCCTGGCCGACAACTCGGTTACAGTCACCTGGACAGTAACAGGCAGCCAGACCGTCAGCGTGGGTTATACCGACACCCACGGGTGTACTTCGGCCTCCCCCACTGTCAAGAACGTTGGTGTGTTTGTCACCATGCCTGTCAGCATCTCGATCGTCGCGTCGGCAAATCCTGTTTGCCAGGGCGTTTATATCACCTATACCGCAACTCCTGTTAACGAAGGAGCATCCCCCAACTACCAGTGGAAAGTGAATGGATCGAATGTTGGCTGGAACGGCTCCACATACGGCTATACACCTGTAAACGGAGATGTCGTTACCTGTGTTCTGACATCCAGTCTCCCATGTACATCAGGCAATCCTGCAACATCCGGTTCGATCACCATGTCGGTTAACCCGGCTCCGGCCGCCCCGGTCAGCGGTGGGGACCAATCTGTATGTTCCACCCAGTTACCGCAACAACTCAGTGCCACGCCACCTGCAGGTTCTACCATCGACTGGTATAATTCGGGCGGGGGAGGCACACTGCTCGCTTCGGGCAGCAATACCTACAGCGCTTTGACAGCAGGAAATTATTATGCTGAATCCAGGAATCTGACCACGGGGTGCAAAAGCACCACCCGCACGGCAATTAACCTTGCTGTTTCCCAGGCAACCGAGTACTACCAGGATGCCGATGGTGACGGGTATGGCAATCCAAATGTTTCCATTGCCTCATGCGTGGCACCGGCCGGTTATGTGCCGAATGCCGACGACTGCGACGACACCAATCCGAACATCAACCCGGCAGCCCAGCATTTCGATTACACAGGGAACCCCGATTTCGTCAATTCAATCGTCTACCCGACATCCGGTTCAGCTTCAACGCTGTTCCATTTTGAGGCCGACTATTATGATGCAACCAATTCCTTGCCTCCCGCCGGTTATCCCAGGCTGATGCTTGATTACGAAGGCGACGGCAGTTACCTGGGTCAGAACGACCGGGTTGTCCTGATGAGCGAGTCTGATCCTGCTGATCATACGACGACAAACGGGAAACGCTATTTTGCCGATGTAAACAACCTGCCTTACGGAACTACTTGGACCTCTAAAATTGTTTCAGGAAGCCTGGCTCCCTGTGTGACCTCATTCGGACCATTTGCATCCCCGGATATCCTCCACCCGTCGAACATTTATATCTTCGCCAACGACATCAGCTTCAGCAACCCGCATCCGGATCCAAACACCACGATCACGGTTTACGCTGTTGTCCACAACGAATCTGATTACGATGCCAATAATTTCTATTGTCATATGATCAACCAGTTCGATACGGTTGGTATTTCGTATCCTGATGTTTTCGTTGCCAATATTCCGGCTCACCAGAACAAGACGATACACTGGACCATTACCACGCCCAATGTACCGGCATTCTGCCCGATGAAGATAGCGATTGATTACTACGGCGCCATTCCCGAGGCCAACGAACTCGACAACACAGCTGTCAGGCCGTTTACCAATGGCAACTACCAGGTTGCAGGGAAAATTGTCGTGCTTGCAAATGCATCCCCGAATCCCTACTATTCAGGCCAGAACTATTACGTGACAGTCTCAGGCTATTCATACTACAAGGATATCGCAGTTCCCCTGCTCGATCCGAGTGTTGCCGGAGCTACGGTAACCTCTGTTATTGAAGAGCTGCATGATACTGTTCACGGGTACACCAACTCATGGGGCAACTACAGTGTTGTTCACGCTGCCCCATACCCGGCCGGCACCTATCATGTAACAGTATATGTAACCGATTTCACCCTCACCGGTGATACCACAACCACCTTCGTTGTCCTTACACCCATACCGCCAGTTCACAAACCAAACCTGACATTCATGTGTCACTCACTTGAAGTTCAGCCGGTTAATCCTGACAACCCTGCACTTGGCGGGCTTGTCAACCTCGTTGGCATTGTCACCAACGTGGGTGATGCAGACGCCGTAGGAACACTAGCAAACCCCATTGAAGTCAAGTTTACATACACTCCCGGGGGATCCTGGTCTGAATTATTTGTCGGCGTTAT
>JBAXFZ010000361.1:0-4675 GCA_037139685.1 Bacteroidota bacterium | reverse complement strand
GCCAGCTCATCCAGGTTTATCTCAAGGCCGGTGTTTTCAACAGGAAAGTTCATTTCAAGCAGCGTGGTGATCAATCCCCCGGCTGCCACATCGTGGCCGGCCAGGATCAACCCCCGGCCCACCATATCCTGGATCATTGCAAAGACACCTGCCAGGTATCCCGCATCAGCGGTATCAGGAATTTTGTCTCCCAGCTGGTTTATCGTCTGGGCAAAGCTGCTGCCGCCCAGTTCAAATCCGCAGGCGGAGAAGGGAATATACAACAGCTGGGAATCCACTTCAGGAACCAGGCAGGGACTCACCACTTTCTTAACATCCGATACTTCGCCAACTGCAGAAATGATTACGGTACCTGGGGCATAGACGATTTTCCCGTCTGGATATTTCTGGGTCATCGACAGGGAATCCTTTCCGGTCGGGATGTTGATCCCCAGGGCAACGGCAAAATCGCTTACGGCTTTGACAGCTTCGTACAACCGGGCATCCTCGCCTGCGTTGCGGCACGGCCACATCCAGTTGGCGCTGAGCGACACCCCGGGCAGCCCGTGGGTCAGCGGAGCCCAAACCAGGTTGGAAAGGGCCCTTGCGACCGATAACCGCGAAGCGGCGGCAGGATCGATAATACCTGCTACAGGAGCATGTCCCAGAGAGGTTGCAATGCCTTTCACCCCCTGGTAATCGAGGGCGGTCACACCCACATTGTTCAGCGGAAGCTGCACCGGCCCGCAGCACTGCTGCTTGGCGATCTTCCCGCTGACAGCACGGTCGACTTTGTTGGTAAGCCAGTCCTTGCAGGCAACGGCTTCGATCTGCAGGACATTGTCAAGATAATTATACAATTCTGCCGGATCGTATCCTAATTTTGCATTTTTCACTTTGCATTTTGCATCCTTCAGCACTGTCATGGGCGGTTTTCCGAAGAAATCAGCCATATTCAGATCGATAGGATTGACTCCCATGCCTGCATCTTTAAAAACAAGCTGATGGTTTCCCGTTGTCTGGCCAACCAGGTACATGGGCGCCCGCTCACGTTCTGCGATTTCGCGCATCAGGGCCACATCCTTTTCAGCCAGGATCAAACCCATGCGCTCCTGTGACTCGTTGCTGACGATCTCTTTGGCCGACAGGGTAGGATCACCGACCGGGAGGCTGCCGATATTAATAGTGCCTCCTGTTGTTTCTACAAGTTCCGACAAGGCATTCAAATGGCCGCCAGCACCATGATCGTGGATGGAAACGATCGGGTTGTGATCCATTTCGGTCATGGCCCTGATGGCGTTGAAAACACGTTTCTGCATTTCAGGGTTCGACCGCTGCACCGCGTTAAGCTCGATGGAATTGGCAAATTCGCCTGTTGCCACCGATGAAACCGCCCCGCCTCCCATGCCAATCCGGTAGTTGTCGCCTCCCATCACCACGATGTGCTGGCCTGCTGAGGGCTCATCCTTTAGGCTGTCCTCTCTCCTGGCAAACCCGATTCCCCCGGCCTGCATGATCACCTTGTCATATCCGAAAATTTTCCCATCAATCACCTGCTCGAAAGTTAGTACGGACCCGCAGATAAGCGGCTGGCCGAACTTGTTCCCGAAATCGCTGGCTCCGTTTGAGGCCTTAATCAGTATCTCTTCGGGTGTTTTGTAGAGCCACGGGCGGGCGGCTGCCCCGGTTTCCCATGCCCGGGGGCCGCCGGGACGAGGGTATGAGGTCATGTAAACGGCGGTACCTGCCATGGGTATGCTTCCCTTCCCTCCTGCCATGCGGTCGCGGATCTCGCCCCCGCTGCCTGTGGCAGCACCGTTAAAGGGTTCGACTGTCGTGGGAAAATTATGTGTTTCGGCCTTCAGTGAAATGACCGAATGAATGTCCCTGATGGTGAAAAAATCGGCAACATTCTGATTTGCCGGCGCAAACTGCTCGATGTCGGGCCCCATAATAAAGGCAACATTGTCTTTGTATGCCGAAACCAGGAAACCAGGGTGCTCTTTTGCCGTTTTCTTTATCATCGCAAAGAGGGATTCGCTCATCTGCCGGCCATCGATGATAAAGGTTCCGTTGAAAATTTTATGCCGGCAGTGTTCTGAATTAACCTGCGAAAATCCAAACACCTCGCTGTCGGTGAGGCTTCTTCCGAGTTTTTGGCTCAGCCCCATGAGGTAGGCTATCTCTTCATCACTCAGCGCCAGCCCCTGCTGGTTGTTGTAGGTGGCAATATCATCAATGAACTGAACCGGTTCGGGGAGGTGATAAATATGAAAGATCTCCTGGTCAAGTTTTTCATACCGGTGCTGGAGCATCGGGTCAAACCCCTGCTTTTCATCGCTGCCGCCATTTTCCCCGTCAACCGTCAACAGTAAATCGTGTCCCGTGAATTCCTCAATCCTACTGATCCCCACGATGCCCATGTTCTGGGTGATCTCCACGGCATTGGTGCTCCATGGTGTTACCATTTCGCGCCGGGGACCGATAAACGAACCCTGTAAAACAGGTTCGGCGATGCACTCTGCATCGCCGAACAGCCAGGTTAACTTCGTCACATCTTGTTCGCTGAGCCGGTGACCGGTCTCAACAGCAAAACAACTGCCGGGATTCCTGAAAAATGTTATCATAGTTAAAATCCTCTCATCTTCAAATTCTCAAATTTTCAAACCACCTTTATTCACCAAGGAACCTCTCCGCTTCGATGGCGGCCATGCATCCTGTCCCTGCTGCGGTGACCGCCTGCCGGTAGTGGTGATCCTGCACATCCCCGCAGGCAAATACACCGTCGATGCTGGTCTGGGTGGTTCCGGGCCTGGTTTTGATGTAATTCATATCATCAAGCTCAAGTTTACCGGAAAAGATCTCGGTATTGGGTTTGTGACCGATGGCCACAAAGACACCTGTCACGATCAAATCGCGGGATTCGCCTGTTTTCACATGGCATACCCGCAAGCCTGTAACGCCGCTCTCATCACCCAGCACATCTTCAGGAGCGCTGTCCCAAACCATTTCTATATTGGCAGTGTTGAGCACCTTGTGCTGCATGGCTTTTGACGCCCGCAGTTCGCCCCGGCGATGAACCATAAATACCTTTTTGCACAGTTTTGCCAGGTAGGTGGCCTCTTCGGCAGCCGTATCCCCGCCTCCGATGATCGCTACATCCTGTCCGCGGTAGAAAAAGCCGTCGCATGTCGCACAGCCGGAAACACCCATTCCCATGAATTTCTTTTCCGATTCAAGACCCAGCCATGTTGCCGAAGCGCCTGTTGCAATGATGACCGATTCGGCCATGATGGTTTTGCCATCGTCGGCCTTAGCCATAAAGGGGCGCTTTGAGAAGTCAACCTCGGTCATCACCCCGGAACGCACCTGGGTGCCGAACCGTTCGGCCTGCTGTTTGAATTCTTCCATCATTTCGGGGCCGGTAATGCCCTTGGGGTAGCCCGGGAAGTTTTCAACTTCGGTGGTGATGGTAAGCTGTCCGCCAGGCTGCATTCCCTGGTATATAATGGGTTTAAGATCGGCACGGGCCGCGTAGATTGCAGCCGTATAACCGGCCGGGCCCGATCCGATGATCAGGCAACGGGCGGTTTCAATATTATCGCTCATGATTCAGATTTTAGCTGCAAAATTAGGAAAAAAAGAGACCCGGGCAGCGAAATACCGGTGAATCAGGGTCACTTCACAACAATCACTTTCCTATGGGTTCCCGATGAAGGTATCCTGATAAGATAGACCCCCGCGGGAAGGTCGCCGAGGTCGATGGTCGTTTTAGGTGAATTCAGTATGCCTGTTTTCACCTCATGCCCTGTTGCATCCAGCATGCTGTAATTGCAGTCGATCCCTGTAAAAACACACATCCTGCCGGAAACCGGGTTAGGAAATACATTCAGCTGATCCTGCCGGTGATCGGCGATCCCCACTCCCACGTCGACCAGGGTGCAGGCGCCATCGGATTCTCCGGAATTGTAGACCGCTTTCACGCAATAGGTATACTGTCCACTGGCAACCCAAATATCATAATACATTAGTGAATGGATAACCGTGGCGTTCAGTTTCAGTCCGTCCCGGTATATGTTGTATCCCAGCGGGGCGGGGGTCGGTGCATTCCAGTAAAGGTTCACCTGGTGGACAAGGACGACAGCCTGTAGATTGGTCGGTGCCGGTACCGGGGCATTCAGCATCCCGATAAATTTATAAACGCCGTTCTCGGTTGCGCTTACATTCACGCCGCCTGCCCATCCGCAATGGTTGTTGACCCACGACATCTGCATGTACTTTGCACCCTGGGTGCCAACGAAATCGGTCCAGGAGTGGCCGCCGTCGAAGCTGTACGAGGATCCCATGTTCCCGGTTGCCCCTGAACTTACCCAGGTGTTTTCGGTCCCGGGAATATAAAGGAGGTCGGTCGCATAGACCGGTCCCGTGGTCGTTACAGCGGTCCATGTAGTGCCGCCGTCAAAGGTTTCACTTATTGCGCCGGTTGTACCCGCACTCTTGTCCTGGACCAGCCCGTGCATCCCTGTCCTGAAGCTGGGTTCGACATATTTCCCGCTCAGGGCCGGCACCGAAGAAACGGTAAAGGTATGACCCTTGTCGGTTGAATGATAAACCCTGCCCATCGATGTTCCAAACCAGATGGTATCCTTTACCGCGGAATAGTAGCCCACGATACCAAATTCGCCGGAGAGGGGAT
>JBAXFZ010000360.1:0-4688 GCA_037139685.1 Bacteroidota bacterium | reverse complement strand
AATGAGATAGTTGAATCATACGATGACCATTTCTCCGACGGGTTGAACCGGGTGAAGACGCATTGGGGCCAAAACCAGGTGGCATCCATGATGCGTACTGTTCTGAAGGGCAGCAGGCTGATCCGCCACCGTGCCGACCACCTGTACAATGATACAGCCGGTGAGGTAGAGGTGTTTACCCACAAAGTCCAGGAATATTATTCCCTTCGGTGCGTTCCCCAGGTGCTGGGCCCGGTTCTTGACACCATCCTGAATGCCGAAAAGGTACTTGCCAACGAGGTCAATTCGGCAAACGACAACCCCATCATCGACAGTGATTCGAAAAATGTTTACCATGGCGGAAATTTCCATGGTGACTATGTCGCCCTGGAGATGGACAAACTCAAAGTTGCAGTTACCAAATTGTCCATGCTTGCAGAGCGGCAGCTGAACTACCTGATGAATGACAAGATGAACCGGAAACTGCCTCCGTTTGTCAACCTTGGCAAACTTGGCTATAACCTTGGTATGCAGGGGATGCAGTTTACGGCGGTCTCCTCAGTGGCTGAAAATCAGACACTCTGCTTTCCGATGTCGATTCACAGCATCACAAATAACAACGACAACCAGGATATTGTGAGCATGGGAACCAATGCGGCCATGATGGCCAAGCGGGTGATTGATCACACATTTATCGTAATGTCGATACATATGATCGCAATCCTTCAGTCCATCGATTTCCTGGATTTTGGTTCTGCACTATCTCCATTTTCCTCGGGGACATTTGAAGAGCTAAGGAAAATTGTGCCGAAATTCACTGAAGACACGACAAAATACAGGGAAATTCAGCAAATCGCCACATACATAAAGGAAAATAATCTTAAATTTACCATTGACGAATGACGATAAAATGATTTAAACCGCAATTCCGCCTGAACTTTAATCAGCCCCGTCATTGTAGTTAAATCGTAAATCGTAAACCCTTAACCCTATTTGAATGAAGTTTGCACTTGTTACCGGAGGATCGCGGGGTATCGGGAGGGCAGTTTCTGTGAAGCTTGCAGAAATGGGCTATCATATCCTGATCAACTATAATTCCAGCCCGGAGGAGGCTGAGATGACCCTCCGGCTTGTCCGTGAAAAGGGCGGCGACGGAGAAATCCTGAAATTTGATGTTTCATCACAGTCAGAGGTTGAGAAGGTATTGGGCCAGTGGCAGGCCGGGCATGAAGGATCCTATATCCAGGTTCTGGTAAACAATGCCGGGATTCGAAAAGATGCACTGCTTATGTGGATGAAAAATGAGGAATGGCAGGATGTCATGAACACCAACCTGAACAGTTTTCTCTATATCACCCGTTTCCTTGTGAAAGATATGCTGGTTAAAAAGTTCGGACGAATTATCAACGTGGTTTCACTTTCCGGGTTGAAAGGGCTGCCCGGGCAGACCAATTATTCTGCCGCCAAAGCCGGTGTCATTGGCGCCACCAAAGCCCTCGCACAGGAAATTGCCCGGAAAAATGTCACTGTTAATGCTGTTGCCCCAGGGTTCATCAAAACCGATATGACCAAGGACCTTGATGAATCCCAGCTTAAATCGCTGATCCCCATGGGGCGATTCGGCAAACCGGAGGAGGTTGCAGCAGTGGTAGCTTTCCTCGCATCTGAACAGGCCTCCTACGTGACAGGCACCGTCATCAATGTAAACGGGGGGCTTTACACATAAGAAATACAGGGTTATTTGGAAATAATTTCAGAATTGCGAATTATGCGACTCATTATTAACCGGTTACTATTTTCGAAGTTTCGCTACCTCGCTACCTCGCTGTTTCGCTATTTCACTATTTCACAATATCGCTATTTAAACTTATGAGCAGGGTTGTCATAACAGGTATGGGAATATATTCCGTTATCGGGAAGACTCTCGGTGAAGTTAAGGATTCGCTGTACAATGGCCGTTCCGGGATCATCTTTGACCCGGCCAGGAAAGAACTGGGTTTCAGGTCCGCTTTGACCGGTATGGTCGAGCGCCCTGTTCTCAAGGGGGTCCTCGACCGCAGGATGCGTGTCGGGTTGCCTGTCCAGGGAGAATATGCCTACATATCAACCCTTGAGGCCCTGAAACATGCAGGAATTGAACAGTCCTACCTTGATGAACACGAAGTTGGCATCCTTTTTGGCAATGACAGCTCAGCCCTGCCGGTTGTCGAATCGGTCGACATCCTCCGCCAGAAAAAAGATACCATGATGATCGGATCGGGATACATATTCCAGGCCATGAATTCGACCGTATCGATGAACCTCTCCGTCATTTTCAGGCTGAAAGGGGTGAATTTCACACTTAGCGGTGCCTGTGCAAGTGGTTCCCATGCTATCGGGATCGGTTACCTGCTGATTAAGCAAGGACTCCAGGATATGATCATTTGCGGAGGAGCCCAGGAGATAAATCCCGAGTCAACCGCCAGTTTTGATGCGCTGAATGCCTTTTCAACAAGGGAGTCTGAACCTGCCAGGGCGTCCCGTCCCTTCGATCGCGATCGTGACGGACTTGTTCCCAGCGGAGGGGCAGCAACTGTAATCATCGAAAGCTATGAATCGGCCATGAAACGCGGGGCACAGATTTTTGGTGAGGTTGTAGGTTATGGCTTTTCGTCGAACGGGGAGCATATTTCAATGCCAAATGTCGAAGGACCGGTTAGGGCGATGAAGAAAGCAATCAGGGATGCCTCGGTAAATGCATCGGAGATCGATTATATCAATGCACACGCCACCTCGACACCTGCAGGTGACAGCAATGAAGCCAAATCGATCGACCTTGTCTTCGGCAGTTCCAAACCCCTTGTAAGCAGCACAAAATCTATGACCGGCCATGAAATGTGGATGGGAGGCGCCAGCGAGGTGATATACTCGACCCTGATGATGAACAATGGTTTTGTCGCTCCCAACATCAACCTCGAAAATCCCGATCCTGATTCGGAAAAATTAAATATTGCGGCTAAAACCACTCCTTGCGAAATCAGGGCTTTCCTCTCGAATTCTTTCGGTTTCGGAGGTACAAATTCATCGCTGATTATCAGGAAATTTCATAAAATGTCCTGATAATTACGTAACATTCTTCTTGCAACTTGCTTTTTTCAACTGTTTAAGAAGCAATCACTCTCCCTTTAGTCAATTATCCTTCTTTCTTTTAAAAAAAAATCCCTATTTTTGCATAGTTAACGTGATACTATGATGGAAAATGATGAGATAATCAGGAAGATAAATCAGCTCCTGGTTGACGAAATTGAAATTGATGAGGGCCTTATAGAACCTTCGGCAGATTTGAAAAATGACCTGGGGATTGACAGCCTTGACTTTGTGGATTTGTTCGTGATCGTGGAACAGAATTTTGGCTTTAAAATGAAGGCTGAAGAGATGGCCGATGTTAAGACGCTGAATGACTTCTACCAGTATATAATTAACCGTTGCAACCAAAATTAATCGCGGATGTCATCATGGGAAGGCAAAACCAGGGGCGGAGTGCTGGGCTATAAAATATTTGTCTGGATATTAAAGTACCCCGGTCTCTCCTTTGCCTATTTCCTGCTATATTTTGTGGTCTTTTATTTTATCCTCACCTCCGGAAAGGCCTTCAGGGTGATGTTTCATTTTTTTCGTGTCAGGTTGAAGTTCGGGCGTGTAAAGGCACTTCTCAGCATTTACCGCAACTATTACGTCTTCGGCCAGATTTTACTTGACAAAATTGCCATGTTGTCGGGGTTCCAGCAAAAATTCACCTTCGATTTTGAAGGGGAGGAATACCTAAGGCAGATGGAAGACGGCGGAATCCTTATCAGTGCCCACGTCGGGAACTGGGAGATTGCCGGGCAGTTGCTGAACCGCCTCAAAAAACGAATCAATATTATTCTTTTTGATGCAGAACATAAGCAGATCAAGGGATACCTGTCGGATGTGCTGCACACCAGGAATGTTAATTTTATCGTGATCCGTGATGATTTTTCACATCTGATTCAAATTAAGGATGCCCTGTTGCGCAAAGAGATCATTGCTATGCATGGCGACCGGTTTATTGAAGGCAATAAAACGGTGACACTTGATTTTTTAGGTCAGCCGGCCATGTTCCCGATCGGGCCGGTCAATATGGCGGCAAAATTCAATGTCCCGGTGTCGTTTGTCTTTGCTGTAAAGGAGTCAGGAAGCCACTATCATTTTTATGCAACCCCCCTGCTGAAGGTTCCCTATTCCACGAACCTGCATCAACGGGAAGATATCTACCACGGGGTTCTTGAAATCTATGTCAGGAAATTCAGCGAGATCGTTATGAGATACCCATTGCAATGGTTTAACTATTACGATTTCTGGAAACTCCAGGATACGGCTCCCGCAATTCAGGAAACGGAAAACGGACATGCATAAAAAGAGGATGCTTTTCGTTTCTGCAAACAGGTATGCCAATCCTTACCCGGTTTACCCCCTTGGAATATCCTACCTTGTTGCATACCTGCATGAACGGCTGCCTGGTTATACAACCAGGATATTCGATTTCAACCTTAATGCACCTGAGTCATTCAGTGAGTTCCTGCATGATTTCCAGCCCGATTATATCGGTCTCTCCCTGCGAAACGTCGATGATGTGAACTTCTATAACCAGGAGAGTTTTATCAACGGGTATAAGCAGATTGTCGACATCATCCGCCAGACACTCGAAG
>JBAXFZ010000359.1:0-4696 GCA_037139685.1 Bacteroidota bacterium | reverse complement strand
GATCGACTCCATCCACGGCCCCGGGATATAGTTGAGGCCGAAGGTGGAGGCCAGCCCGCGCAGCATCGGGATGCTCTCGGTCATCACCTGGCTGTAAATGCCCGACAGTCCGAGCATCTGGATCTGCTTGGCCCCCGTAGCCGCATCGCTGAAGGAGACATCCACCGAGGGGTTGGTCTCGAAGCTTTCGGCCAGGTTGCAGCAGGCCGCCCGCTGCAGTTCACCAACGTTGATCACGGTTGTTTGCTGGGCGCGCAGTTTGGATATGAACGAATCATCCTGTTTGCCCTTGATCTCTACTTCATTGAGGTTCTGGTTATTGGGGATCATCAGGAAATCAACCTTCGTGCGGTCGCCGCCGAGCGCGAGGGTATCCTTCTTATACCCCAGCGAACTGAAGACAAGCCTGAAATCCTTTACTCCATCCTTATCGATCCTGAATTTTCCCTTTGCATCGGTAAAGGTCCCCTTTGTTGTTCCAATCCAGAACACGTTGACCCCGGGAAGCCCCGACTTATGGCCCGAAGCGGTCTTTTCGACGACAGTCCCGCTGACTGCCTGGCCCTGGCCATGCCCGGGGAAGAATATCCCCGACAATCCCAAAATCATGATTATTATATTTTTCATTTTCATCGCTGTTCTTGTTTAATTACCCTGAAATGGCCGGTCAGGTAAGATGTTCCCTGTTGAAAGGGTTTTCAACACAAACAAGGGAATATCATCCTGGATAAACCGGGAGAATTGTTCAAACCGTCATTCCCCGGGAAATGTGGCTTTCGTCAGGGAAAATAACAGTTCAGGCAAGGTCGTGGTGGGCGGGAATTTTGCTCTGGTGGAGAAAATGAACCAGCTGCTTCCCGAAGAGCGGCGGGGAATGAAACTGGAAATAGCGGGGTTGTAACGGGAATTGGTTTTCAATGGCAATTGCCGGGAGGGATGATAAAAAGGGGATCATCACCTGCATGGCATTTTGAACAACCGTTTTTAGCTGGCGTTCCGAAAGTACCTGCAAGGTTAGGAAGGTATTGGTGCTTTTACAGCAGGGTGTCGCTTCGATGTGCCGGGGGGTAACGGATGCATTGATGGTAAAGTGCTGAAAAGCCTCCCCGCTGCAGCAGGAACCAGGCGCCTCTTTGAAAATTTCCGCATAGGCTGCCCTCTTTTCCTCGTTGCTGCCGGTACAGGTGTGATGAAAAACCGAAAGCCCGGTAATCCCGAAGAGGAATACCAGGAGCAGAAAGATGGCGGTGATGCGTTTTACAATTTCCATCAGCATAGTTACGCTGCAAAAATAATAAAAAAAATCAAACCATCATCCGCCGCTATTTCCTGCCGGAAAAGAATGTTGGACCCGCTATTTTTTTCATAACAATTATTGACTGGATAATAATTCATTATATTTGTGAGACAAAACCATTATTAACCGGAATATTATGAAATCAGCCCTTTACATCTTCTGGTCGGGGGTCATCCTCCTGCTGACCTCAGGCGCAATCCAGGCGCAAGACAACAACGCACCGTTTCCCCCGGGCTACAAGGTCGATACGCGTATCGACAATATGGGCTACTGGCAGAAATGCGCGAAGGAGGGACTCGTTCCCGTGGAACCCTTCTCCAGGGTCCCCGCTGCACGTTTCACCGGCAGCAAAGTTACCCTCCGCGGTGTCTCGCTGGTTGATTCACCCGATATTCTTGTTACGAATGAGCCATCCAATTCAACCCAAAGCGAGAATTCGATCGTGGTCAATCCCAACAACCCTGATTTATTGCTTAATTCAAACAACTCAACGCCGCAGCCCAGCAACGGGACGGTTAAGGGCGCCGACGCCCTGAAAACGCTCGACGGGGGTGGAACCTGGTCGGGTACGGTTGAAGGTGCAGGCGGTGCCAATTCCGGCGACCCTGCCGCCGTCATCGACCTGAACGGGCGCTGGTTCGTGGGCTATATTGACAATGCCAGCGGCCAGAGCGTCTCCTATTCCGACGACAACGGCGCCACCTGGACCGTTAAAAAAGTCGCAACCGGTACAGCCCTGAACATGCTCGACAAGAACCACCTGTGGGTCGATATCGGCCCCGCCAGCCCTTACAAGGGCTACCTGTACGACGGATGGATGGTAAACAGCAACATCAGCATCTCGCGCTCCACCACCAACGGGGCGACATGGTCGGCCCCGCTGGCCATCAGCGCCGGCACAGCCGCAGGAAGCCACAACCAGGGCATCAATTTCAAGTGCGGGCCCGACGGCGAAGTTTACGGTGCCTGGGCGGTCTATGACAGCTGGACAGGCACAGGCTCTCCCGAGAAGGCCGTAGGTTTTTCAAAATCGCTCGACGGGGGCGCCACATGGATACCCGCCTTCAGGGCTATCAACAATATCAAGGGAATCCGCTCGTATGGCGTATCGCAGAACATGAGGGTAAACTCCTTCCCCTCCATGGCCGTCGACCTGAGCAACAGCCCCTACCGCGGCACGATCTACATCGTGTGGACGAATGTCGGGTACCCGGGTGTCAATGCCGGAACGGGCACATCTGCCTATATGATCAAATCGTCGGATAAGGGTGATACCTGGTCGGCTCCCATCCGCATCAATTCCGATACCACCGCCGGCAAGCATCATTACATGCCCTGGATCACCTGCGACCAGGCCACAGGCTATGTAAGCGTTGTATTTTACGACAACAGGAACTGTCTCGCCACCGAGGCCGAGGCCTGGATGGCCTATTCGACCGACGGCGGCGCGACCTTCGAAGACCTGAAGGTGAGTGACGTGACATTTACCCCTGCCGCGATCCCGCAGATGGCCACGAAATACATGGGCGATTATCTTGCCATCAGTGCCTACAACGGCAAAGCCTATCCCTGCTGGACCGATACCCGCTCGGGTCATTGCCTTACCTATGTTTCTCCTATCGACATCATGGTCCCGGCCGCCTCCATTGCCCTTTCAGGCAACATACTCAACGACGTCACCTTCGGGAACGGCAACGGGGTGATGGATTACGGCGAAACGGAACTGCTGACCCTGAAGATGAAGAATGTGGGGACAGCCATTGCCGACAGCGTGAAGGTGCACCTTTCGTGCGACAACCCCTATATCACCATTGTGGACTCCATCAGGGACTATGGCCATTTTGAGATCGGCCAGGAGAAGCAGATCACCGACGGTTATAAGTTCACGGTGAATGATTCCATCGCCAACAATGAACTTGTCACCTTCACCGTAAAGGCTGTTGACCGGAAAGACAGCGTGACCTGGAGCACCTTCCAGCTGGTGTCGCATGCCCCCGATGTCAGCATCATCTCCATGAACATCTCTGATCCTGCACCTGGCGGGAACGATAACGGGCGGCTGGATCCGGGCGAAAGTGCCGTCATCCGGATCACCACGAAGAACCAGGGCATCTGGGATGCCGAAAATGTTGTCAGTACGCTGGCCTCCATGAATGCCTATGTAACGGTTGGCAACCCCACCTTCAACATCGGCACCCTGCATGCCGGGGAGACAATCCTGGCCTCCTTCCCGGTGTCGGTGAACAGCGGCGCCGCCATCGGCTCTGCAGCTCGGTTTCACAACGTGGCCACCTCAAAATACCGGGTGACCTACAAGTACTTCACCGCCAAAATCGGGCTGATCGTTGAAGACTGGGAGACGGCCACCTTTACCAAATTCCCGTGGCAGTTTACAAACCCCGCCAAACCATGGACCATCGACCCGGTGAAAAAATATGAAAAGCTGTACTCAGCCAGGTCGGGGGTGATCGACAATTCCCAGTCATCCGGGATTTTCCTCAACTACAACGTGGCCATCGACGACAGCATCTCCTTCTTTAAATATGTATCATGCCAGCCCTTTATGGACAACATGAAATTCTACATCGACAACACGATGATCGGCCTCTATTCAAACACCAGCGACACCAACTTCAGGCGGGTGGCCTTCCCTGTGCTGGCCGGACCGCACACCTTCAAATGGGTTTATGAGAAGGACGCCTCGACCGCCTTAAACCGTGATGCTGCCTGGACCGACTTTATCGTCTTCCCGCCGCAGTACAAGACAACCGTCAGCGCAGGCGGGGATGCCGAGATCTGCGAACACGACACCTATACCTTGCACGGTCTTGCCGACAGTTACGATTCACTGCGCTGGTCAACGGCAGGCACCGGCACATTCAGCAACCCTGCGATCCTTGACCCGGTTTACACCCCCGGTACCCAGGATATAACGGCCGGTTCGGTTCAGCTTACCCTGGTGGCCTACGGGCAGAACGGGGCCGACACAACCAGTTCTATGATGCTCATGATTGCCAAAGCCCCCGTTGTTTCGGCCGGCGGAAACCAGGCTGTCTGCTCGGGAAATTCATACCCGGTACTGGGGAGCTCCGCATCAAACTTTGTTTCGGTATTATGGAAAACCAGGGGTGACGGCACCTTCGACCAGACCACCACGCTCCACCCGGTCTATACGCCCGGCACCCAGGATAAAACAACCGGAACCGTGCGTTTAGTCATGGCAGCCACGGGTTCAGCGGCCTGCCCGGTTATCTCCGACAGCCTGTTGCTCACCATTCATCACCTTCCCCAGGTCGATCTCGGAAAGGACACCCTGGCCTGCGCCAACAAGAAGGTCCTGCTTGACGCAACAACAGCTGGCGCCTCCGGGTATCTCTGGCTGCCATCGATGAAAACCAC